>JAAXWV010000029.1:4646-11496 GCA_013334845.1 Candidatus Roizmanbacteria bacterium
AGTAAAAGCAATGACCACCATGATTGAACCGGCGATTCTGGTCGTGCTCGGACTTGGTGTTGGTTTCCTCGTCATTGCTGTGATCACTCCAATCTACAATCTTACTGGCTCGCTTAAATAATCACTTGACAACCCTTCTTCATCCATATTAATATGGTAAATATTACTATTTCATGCATTTCTATGAATTATATGAAGAAAGGTTTTACATTAATAGAGCTTCTTATCGTTATAGCGCTTTTAGGCGCCTTAGCTGTCGGTCTACTTGCTGCCCTCGATCCATTTGAACAGCTTAAGAAAGGTACCGATACGGGTGTTAGAAATACGGTTTCTGAACTGCATGGGGCGGTAGTGCGGTATTACTCGATTAAAAACTCGATGCCTTGGACAACATCTACCGTCTCAACAGATGTGTCTACGGGTTTTGGCGCAATTAATCTTCAAGGCATTATCGATGCAGGTGAGTTGAAGAATGACTTCACAACTCTTGCAGGTAAACAATTATCTGAAATCAACCTCTTAGGAACTGATCAGAGTGTCACCGTCTGTTTTAGTCCGAAATCAAAATCATTCCGATCTGATCCTAATACCAAATACAATAGTGACGGTACAGAAATCACGGATCCAGCAGTATTACAATCACAGTGTGCTGCCCAAGTAAACTCAAATACATTCTCTTGTTACTGGTGCGTAAAGTAATAGGGGACGATATGTTAGTAATAGTTAGTTATCTCTTAGCAGCCTGCTTATACCTTACAAAGCAGGCTGCTTTTTTATTTGGTGGTGATGCTGCCGAATACAATACTGTTGCCGCTACATGGAGCATACCCCATCCACCTGGATATCCATTTTTTTCGTTTCTTCTCAATATAAACAGGTATATTCTGCCCGGATTCCCGCCCATACTAAGAGACAATCTTCTTTCTATTGTCCCCACGCTTGGATCATCGATTGTCCTTTATCTATTACTAAAAAGAATCACGAATCGAAAATACATCTCATTATATGTGGCGCTTTTCTACCTCATCTTATTTCCAATTTGGCTATATGGAGAAGTGACAGAAGTATTTGCCCTCAATAACTTATTTATCATATCAATAACATATGCCATAATTCGATATCGAGAAAATACGTCTTCGATCTATCAATATATTCTATTTCTATTGGGCGGTCTAGCAGTAGCACATCATCAGACTATCATAATCTTTGCTCCTGCATGGATCTATCTAATGTGGGGAGATTTGATTCAATTATTCAGACATAAAATCCTACTAAAGTTAATGCTTGCACTCGTTGGGATCGGTTTCTATATTTATCCCCCAATTGCAAGTCATTTTAACCCGCCTATTGACTGGGAAAACGCACAGACGCTATCTGGCCTTATACGACTAGTTTTGCGATCGTCATACGGTTCTATTACTGCGTATGCGGGCTCGATCCCAAATATAGTCAATCAGATGCTTAACACGTTTTCCACGCTCTTTTTTATTATCCAAGATTTTAAACCTGCAGGAATCGCCTTTATACTTTTAGGGAGCATTACAGCATATTATAAATGCCGGCGATTTGCAATCTTTCTCTATATCTCTTTTTTCTCTCAGATCGTACTGTTTTTCCTGACGAATTTCTTTATCTCAACTGCGTTTGCTTTGGCTGTCTACGAACGCTACTTACTCAGTCTTTATATTATTCTCTCTTGTTTTTTCTGTTTCGGTATCATTGCCGGGTATGATTACCTAATAAACTTATGCTCACGCTATCTGCGATCATCGTTGAGGCGTTTACCAACTATTATTGCGGTCATCTACCTATTAGCTTTTTTTGCCATTTCATTTCGTGAGTCCTACGCCAAAATCAGTTATCTGCCAATATCAAATCAGTTTAATAGATTCGCAGAGGATATTTTAAACACACCTCCTCGCGACTCAATCATTTCCACTAAGGGAGATACTGCATACTTTACCACTGCCTATTATTATATGGTTCGTAAAATGCGACAAGATCTTAAATTCATCTTTGTTGACATGCTTAGTAGAGGATACTACGCTGAGCGAGTTCGGAAACAGTACCCCGATGTAATTATTCCTCCACAATCTGACAATAGTGCAGTCTATTACAAACGATTTTTGGAAGACAACACTCAAAAACATGCGATACTGTTTGAGTCGCCGAAAGATCAGGGATACTGGGCTCCCTATGGACTTCTATGGAGATATTTTAATACACATGATGACTTAAAAACACAAAAGGAGGTACTCATTCAAGAGAACGAGCGATTGTGGAGCAAAGTATATAGAATTCCGAAACTAAATGACGAACAAAAAAGTATTCTATTCCTCAATTCTCTCCAAGATTACTATCTCACAATGCTTTATTCATATTCCCAGTTTCTTCTGTATGAAGATCAGCCACAGCTTGCAATCAATCATTTAAATGCTATTCTGAATGACTATAATCCTCATTTTTCACAGGCTCGTTTAGCGTTAATTAATGAGTATATAAAAGAGAAAAACTGTTCAAAAGCCAACAGTCTAGATCCCAGAAAAACCTCTGTCCACATTACCCTGAACCCCACCGATATCAAAAGTATCGTGTTACTTAAACAATCCTGTAAAGCCGAATAAATCCCGATCAGGATCTATAGTTAGAAGCACTGAATCCTAAGTACCAAGTACCATATTCCAAACACATGTCATTTAAACCATATGCTTGTCGAAGGGTCATTCTGAATTTACTTGCCCCTCGGAGCTTCAACGAAGGAGGGGTTCAAGATCACTCGTCTATATCCCTTTTTCCAGAGGCTTTCTTTCAGATACCCGGAAAAAGTCGTCTCCCGGACTCTAACCTGTCAGCAGTACCAAGTATTGTTAGCATGGCTGTGACGAAGCAATCCCCTGTTCTTAATTCATTAGTCGTCTCCTTTTTGGGGAACATACACTTCAAGTGTCTCGTTTTCGTTAATAAGCAGTGTGTATTTTGCCACCAGTTTATAATTACTTGTCACAGCTGCATTAATTTCACTAATCTGCTGGTATCGCCAATCCATTATAATCACCGGATATCGTTTTAATTTTATCGCGCTAGTGATTGAACTTAGATAATAATCTACTTTAGTCTGCTCGTTTTTATCATAAAGATACAACATAAGCCACATAAATGTATCTGAAAATTGTCTATCAATTGTTCGATTCGATAAATATGCAAGATAAGGTGGTGTAAGGATAAGCTGGGATGGGTTGGATGTTTTCTCGATCCGTGTAACAATTTTTTCCATCACTAATGCATCGTGTTTATTCGTAGCAAAATATAATCTATAACTAAAAATTTGGAGGAAATAAATAAAAGTAAGACATGATAAGAATAGGTTGAAGTACAATATTATTACCGCCAGTTTACTTTTGAAAAATATCCTTTTTTTTCTGGAAAATAACGATATTGCTCCATACACAGCACCCACTAACAACAATGGCTCAATAGGGTAGAGAATATAACTATATGTCCCCTCAAAAAGAACCAGAAAAAATCCAATGAAGTAGAGTATAGAAACAATATATATTAACGTCGTATTCATCTGTTTTTGTCGAAGGGCTTTATAGCATAACAATAATGCTGACGTTAGCAGGGGAAGATAGTAGAGAAGAGGGACACTAACAGCCCGCAAGATGCCCAAATCGCTTTTAAGGGGAATATTACCTCTCACAAATAATGTATCGTGTAAATAAGCCCCTTGTGTACCAAATTGTAGTACGCCAACAATGAGTAACACTAGTACACCAAAACCAAAAATATATCGTAATGCATAATGTTTGTTTACTGTCAGAAGGACTATAAATACAGCTATAACAAACAATATCGCATTATATTTTGTAAAAAACATCAAGAGACTGACCGCTGTCACAACCCATATTTTGCGATGAGAAACTGTAGAAAGAGGGATTAATAGATTAAGTGCGACAAGTATGAACAATCTAAGCAATATTTCAGGCGTGAATGTAGGCCACCACATCATTGATAGGGGAAGAAATAAGGAACAAACAGAAGCTACTAATGCAAGAAGGCGATCCTTAAATGCAACAACAACTAATCGATATAAAAGAATGACACTAATAAGATAAATAACTAAATTTATGCCTCTTAGCACGAAAATATGAGATACAAACTTCATAATAAACGCGCCCCAGAAAAAGAGTATAGGAGGATGAGGGATCAAGATATCACGATAAGGGAAAATCCCCTGCGCAATCTGCTTGCTTATGTATAAGTAATTGCCTTCGCTAAAATCTGCATAGTTGCTATTGATTTGTTTAAAAAGTACAAAGCAGGAAAATATTACTAGAATAGCTGCAAGTCCTACCTCAAATTTAAACTGTTTAAAAGGAATTTTCATAAGCTACCACTTGCATCTCCAAATTACATATACTACTATATTTTTACACCCATGAATAAGCAATTTACTACCTCAGATGGTTTTACTCTTATTGAACTTATGATAGCGATAGCCATTATGGGCGTCCTGTCTGCACTTGTGAGCGGCCAGTTTGTAACTTCATTAATCAAGGGTCGTGACACACAACGTAAAGAGGACCTGCATCAGATTCAAACAGCACTCGAGATGTATTATGAAGATAATAAAGTATATCCTACCTCACTTCCTTGGACCCGTGAATTTTGTGCAAGTGACCCATGTCAAACAGGGAACAAAAAGTATATGCTGAAAATTCCCAACGACCCTATTAATAAATCCAATACGAGTATCAAATACAATTACGTTAGCAACGGTGCAGAGTATCAACTTTATACATGTCTTGAAAACAATCAAATTACTCCTATGCCCATTACACCACCCGCGGGTGGATGTAGCCCAAAGTGTGGAAATCCTCCCACCACTTCTTGCAATTATGGAGTTTCCAGCTCAAATATCAATCCTTAAGTTATAAGGCTTCCAGTTCTTTTTTAACTTCATTATTAGTTCCAAACTTTATGACAATTTGCTCATAAATGGCTTTTGCTTGTGTCTTCTCGCCATATCTCTTCAACAGTTGTCCTTTCATCACCCAAGCATCTTCATAATCATCCTTAAGTCTAATCGCCGCATCTATGTCACTAAGCGAACGTTTTTGATAGCTCTTCTTTGCGGCAGAATCTTTTTCTTCATCATTAAGTACGCTATACATCACACCTCGGCTATACAGAGATTTAACCTCTGTTGGACCCAATTCTATCGCTTTATCAAGTGCTATGATTCCTTGCTTTACATATGAGATATCACCTGTAGTCTGATAAAACAAATAATTATCTTTTGCAGTTGTTTTATAGTACAAGATATTACTAGGCGAGGCGGCGACTGATTTTTGATTGTAATACTGCGCAAGTTTAATGAGTTGCCCTGCCGTGCTATTTTCCTTCTGAGACACAGCGACATACGACAAACTGGCGAGAGTATACGAAAGTTTATCTTCATATACGTGTTCGTAATGAATTTTTAATGCATCGTATAGTTTTTGAGCCGCAATTTGGTACTCGCTAGATTTTGAAGCTAAATCTGCGTATGCGTATAAAGTATCAGCATAGAAATATTGACAAATCCAAACAAGGGCATATAGCCCCATCCCGACAAAGACTGCATAGCCGAAATAGTTCCCATATCTTGTTTTCTTTTTCCGCAGTTCCTCCGGTGCGTCTTTTACTGTACTAATAACGAGCATAAATGCGGGAATGAGATAAAAAAATAGATTGATTATTGTTACTGAGAAACCAAAAAAATTCGTTATAAGTATAGTAATGTAAGCAGTCAAAAGCGAGGCAACGAGTGCAATATCTTCGACTTCAGTCGATTTGGCAAGCAGTCGTAATCCTAAAAACAATGTGCCGCCAATTAAAAGAAGATAAGTTGAAATTCCAATAATTCCCGTAGTTGCATAATAGTTAAGATATTCGTTGTGTGCTTTATTATATAAGTAATCCCATTCTGAAGTGAGGTTGTGAGTTGCAGGTCTAACCTGATAATATACATAAGCAAATGTCTCTACTCCCGTTCCAAAAAGAGGATGCCGTTCCCCTAGCTCAATAGCCCCCTGCCAGACAACCTTCCGAATGTCGAGAGACTCGGTAACCTTATACGTTGAATTTACGGGCGTCTTTATAGTATGAATAACGGCAGGTTTTGCTTTAAAATAGGTAGTAAGAGAAAATAAAGAATCAACCTTATCAATTCCCGTTTTAAATATAATTACCGGAACCATTATCATGACCAGAATGAGTAGGTACCGGGCAATAAAAGGCTTAAATTGTTTTCTCTGCTGAGAAATAAGGAAAAAGATCGGCATGATGAGAAATCCTATAAAAAGTGCCGCGATAGCAGATCGAGAGCGAGTGAATAATACGCCCGAAACATTGATAAGTAAATAAAAAGAATAAAAGGAGATAAGTGAGTAGTTTTTCCGTTTTTGCAAAATCTGTCTAATCAAAAAGAAAATACCAATAAAAAAGTTGACAACGAGATATGCCCCGAGCCAGTTTGGTTGTCCAAGGGTAGAAAACATTCGAGCGGCGGGATCAAACTGATCCGTCCAACATTTATTACTTAAATCGCCGACAAAAAGAAGACATGATAAATCAGCCCCCAACTTTCCGGGAATTCCCCACAAGACAGTAACAGCTGAAACTATGAGTGATGTACTTAGTAGAGAAATTACAGTTGACCGCTTAGCAAAATAGAGAAAAACAAAAAACAAGATCACATAGGCGAGGATTGAAACGAGTCCTCCGTTAAATCGACCATAATATCCGAATAGGGAAGTGTGAAAGTCTATGGAAAAGAGAGTAGACAGAGCTTGACTCATTACAAAAG
>JAAXWV010000226.1 GCA_013334845.1 Candidatus Roizmanbacteria bacterium
TTCGTTCGCAGTGATGAGCCTTCAGAATGGCGTTGACCTTTACACCCTGAGTAAATTGATGGGCCATTCGAGCGTAAAGATGACCGAGATTTATGCCAAAGTCGTTGACGAAACAAAAACGGCCGCAATGGACAAGCTCCCCAGTTGGTGATCATTTCCTTAAATTCTTGTACTTTTTTCGCAATATTAAAAATAGTTAGAAGTAAAAAGAGAAAGGTAGAGAGTAGAGTTTTCAAACAGTGAAGTATTTCGCTCTTTTGAAAAAGTGCATACTTTACAAGGGCAGGATAAGATGGGAACAAATCACAATGCGAGGGCGAAGATGGGCGATAACAAGAAAAGCCTCTTTGAGCGATATTATAATGTTTTACGGCTTATTGACAATAGTCATATTAGTGAAGCTGTTTTGGCATTGCAGGATGAACTTATTCCTTTAAAAGACGATGCTGATATTGGAAATCAGTACATGGCAAAGAAAACGAATTTGCTCCCGGAAACAGCGATAGCTCTTTTGAAAGAGGCTATGAAACTGAAACCGAGAAACTGGCTTGCTGTTGATTTATGTTCACCTGAATATCAAAAACGAGATCGGATGATTGGCGAAGCAAGGCTATGCGTAAAACATTTGATGCTGCATGGAGGACAGAATCCAAAAAATGTTCATGCTGTTACCAAAGATGATTTTCTTGCGTTGCAGTTAAAGTTATCTCAGACACAGATATCTCAAACAGAAAGGTTTATAGATGTGCTTGAAAGCATTGCAGAGAAATCAGCAGGTCAACCACAGCAACCCGCAGCCCCGGCAGAAGATCAGGACGCAAAGCAGCACAAAATTCCTGGCAGCTTCGTTGATGTTTCTGACCAAAAAAATTGTGATTTACCTGCAGATTCACAGTCGGCAATATCTGGGCAGATGCATAAAAACAGACAAAAATTTGGCATTAACTACGATCTTAGGCACGCTGCAAGAATTATAAACGTGTATGATCTTGTTTGGGCAATTAAACGCGCTGTTTTGGATTATATCGAATATGTAGAGGTTGAAAAAGAACGTTATCAACAGATAAAAGAAGAAGGAAAAGAGGATGGGTGGGGATTCATGCCTGATATTCGTTCTTTAGAAGCCTTACAACAAATGGCGCTCTCTCTTGAATGGGCATATTATAAACCAATCATGGTATCTTCAGAAATCCAGTTAGAGAAAATTCAGTCTCAAATTACTGAAAAAGGGCATGATCTTCGGCTTCCCATTCAGATTGCATTAACGGAATGGAAGCATAAGTTCCTCAAAGATCGAGCGGATTCTGGTTTACCTGAATATTCCGTCACCTATATACGTGAGCAGCAAGCTAAATGCGAGTTGGAGTATGACTTAGGGGTTGATATTGATCGAGAGGGGTTGCAGTTTGTATATTTCCTTGCCAACATTCACGCTTTACGTTGGCTTTTTAGGGTAAATAAGCTAAATCAATCCGCACCCCCGCCGGAAGATCAGGAAGCAAAACAGCGCGACATCCCCGGTGGCATTGTTGATGTTTCTGGCCAGAACAGTTGTGATATACCAGCAGAGACACACTCGGCAATATCCGGGCAGATTTCAAAAAACGGGCCAGAACCAGGCAAGCTATTATTCACAGCAGCAGACATCAAAGCCTACAGGGATAATCCTTATCTCTTCGAAATTGTTGAACCTGGTGACGAATGGAAAACAAATGCTATAGAGCAGTTTTTTATCAACGAAGAAGCAACAGAGTGGCTTAATACAGATAGTGATGATAGTTTGTGTTATGGAGCTACAGTAGCGTTAGCTTTTGATTGGTATCACTCCTACTGTCATAAGAAATGGGAGCAGGAAGAGCTTATGCTATCAGCCAAGCCTGGAGGTCGGGGTGGTGCTTGGAACCAGTGGGGTTCTCCAGATCTTGAACCGCAGGGAGTAAGGGTTTATTGGAAGAAAATTGATGAAGAGGGTATGTTTGTTGTCGATGAACCGGAAAATATGGAAGGATGGGAGAAAGTCTCTACTGAATATAATAACCAGTTACGAAACGCGGCAGAGGCAATGAAAATTGCTAAGATAATTAAGGCTAACGTTTCACAAACCAAAAAGATTCTTTCTGAAAACGATGCGATTCAGATGGCTTGCGGAGTATTGAAATATTGGAATACTACTATGCCCAGTCTTGAAAATTCAGGTTTTCCGTGCTCTTGGCCAAGTCAAAGACCCGCATCTCTGGCAAGAAAGCAAGCCGCCATGGAAACGGCACCATCGGCAGAACAGCAGTCCTCAATCCCGCCGGAAGTCCACGAACCAAAGACACCGCAGACCCCAAAAAAGGACGGGCGCATAAAAGTTGAAGATCGGGAAGCATACAAACGGAAAATGTTCCCGCAAATGATCGAGTTGCTTTGTAATGGCGTAACAAAGACCAGTGCATCAGAAATTGTTGCAGCTCCTTTCGGAATCAAGCCTAACACCGTTGAGATTAAATTCAACAAGTTTATGAAAAGCAAAAAAGATGCTATAAACCTTTTAAAAGAAATCGGCAGAGATGATTTAATTGAAAAACTTAACGAGTTGAATGCCTGATTAATCCTGATTAATCCTGACTATCTGACAGTTAATCAGGGTTATCATTTCGCGTACCATTTAGGGAAACCTTGAGGAAAGGTTAATCACATACCTAAATGTTACGGACAATGCAGACCACTGAAACCAACACCCCCCAGGATTACCAGAACCAGTGCAAGAATCCACCGCCTTTTGGTCATGTCCAACCTCCCCGTTTTCTTGGTTGCCACGGCCGGTTGTTTGATGAGATTTCCGTCCGTTCAATCCTATAGTGTTTCCGAAATGAGAGAAGGTTACAGAGGGCCAACGATTTTCATTATCAAGGCGGTTTCATTGTTTCGTCGGAAGTATGCGAAGACGCTGTTCTTCAGAAGACGCATTTCTTCTTGACTTTCTATGCG
>JAAXWV010000227.1:0-1637 GCA_013334845.1 Candidatus Roizmanbacteria bacterium
AATTTGCAAATAAATATAAGACAATTGTGGTTAATCAAGCGAAACGGACAAGTGACTATTTTGAAATGACCTGCTTTAATTACATTGTACGTTTTTATGAACTTAATGGATACGAAATAGAAGTTAAAAATCTTCAAGCGGGTATGTATAGATATAAGTGTTCCCCTTCAGGTATTCAATCAAATTTTTCACATTTTGAAGCAACAATTGAAATTGAAATGAAAAAGATAAATTTTGAAATTCAACATAATCTTGCGGTTCAAAGCTCTCAAGATGATAAACTTTTTACGACACCTGATATATCTGTTATAAAGAAAGGTAAGATTAAATACACTAAAGAATATTACGACACTAAAACAACGTTTTCATATGTTGAAAATAAAGACTTGATAACATTCTGTGAAGTAAAACAATTCAATCCCTTCCCGGAACTTTTATTCAATTTTATTGGTGTACTTAATGAATTGAAGTCAGAGTATATGACAAATAATGGTGTGAAATACACTACTGAACATATTGCTCCTAGTTTAATGATTTCAGGAAAACCAAATAAGCAAACAACGACAATAAAACAATCTTTAGAAAGAAGATATTGTATAAATATTATTTATGACTTATTTTATAGTGCAACATTTACATTTTCGAAAGGCAACTTATATGATTTGCGAAGGACAGGAAAGAATCCAAGGAGCTAATAGTGCCAACCAAAAGCGGCTCAGCGGTTAATTTAAGTTTTGTGGCGAGAGACTTGGGGACGTTGTTTAATAACGGTTGAAGTTGAACTATATCCTTATATTACTTCCAGTACATATTCTGTCAGCAACAAATATGAGGAGCTGAAATGCCGAGAGGAGCGAGACTTGATGCTCCGGGAACATTGCATCATGTGATTATCCGCGGGATAGAGCGTGGTGCTATTTTTACCGATGATGAAGACCGGAAAGAGTTTATGCGTCGCACAGGTACTCTTGCGAAGAGGTGGCGGGGACGTTCATGATTTTCTGTATTTACCTGTCGATTATTACCATGAAGTGTGAGAGGAGAACGTTGTGGGTTGACTGCCATTGTCGCACAGCGGATAGTAATTGGCAGCTTTCGACAGATCAGAATCAGCAGACTTTAGATGATCGTTATACTATTTTTACGGAATTAGCCAAATTGATTAGATTATTCATATTGATATAAAAACATGCTGAATTGGAGAAGCGAACACCACATTACAGCCTCACCACTGTTCAAGCTGTTGTTGCCGACAAAAGCACCCGACCGTTTACTGTAACAGCATTGCGTGGGGGCTTGTCTATGGGATTGACTGTGGTGCAAAATGATGTGAGGTTATGATGACATGTCCTGTATGCGGCCATTCCGGGATGGTTGATAAAGTTCTTGATGAAACACTTGCTTATGGAGGGCAATCGTTAACCTTGCATGCAATGCGTGGACAGTTCTGTTCGCATTGTGGTAAGGGAGTTTGGGACGAAGAGAGCTATCGACGGTACACGGAGGCGCAGGAGGGCTTGATTCGTACCGTGAAGGGTGATGTCGGGGCAGACATTCGTCGTATTCGTAAAAAACTCAATCTTACACAGGCAGAACTTGCATCTCTCTTTGGTGTTGGAAAAATAGCCTTTTCCAGA
>JAAXWV010000227.1:1647-2413 GCA_013334845.1 Candidatus Roizmanbacteria bacterium
TACTTTCGGAAATGTGAACGGTTTGCGGGGTAATTTATGCCGTTAAACAGAAAATTGGTAACGTTGCTTTGTAATTGAAATAACTCCGGGATATACGCAGCGAAACAAGGCTTTCAGTGTCCATTCCTTTTTTCAGGATGATGCAAATGGGTGGTTTCAACGAGTCAGGTGTGTTTATGAGATGTTGGTCGCAACCCATTCTCGCATGTATCTAATCAGTTCCGGCACGGGGAGGTCAGGGATTTCATCCTTGTCAAATCCATGCGCCAATAACTCGTCGTAATTATCAGCCATGAATTGTGTGAATTGATCGAAGAGTGCTGAAGGTCCGGGAAGGTCGATTCCGATATCGTTCACAATCCAGTGTCGTACTGCAGCAACAACCCGTACCGGTTTCTCCTGGTGGGAGGCAATGTCAGAATTTGAGAGATCTGAAAGAGCAATCTGGTGTCTGTAGGGCTCTTTTGCGAGAATCAGACAGCGCTTGCTCAGTTGTTCCCCTGCACCGAAGCAGCTACATCCTACATCAAGACCAAGCTCAAATGGCATATTGAGACGAAAGTACTCTCCGGCACGTTTTGCCTTGATGCGAGAGAGATCATGAATTGCGAATTTTGACTCTCTGACCAGTTCAACAATTTTGCTGAAGCGGGTCTCGCCGGAGTTTAGCCGTTCTGCGGCCATTCTGGGATTCAGGTCAGCACGGAGAACAGTGAAGAGAAGCGGTCGAAGCAGCGGTCGAAAGTGCTCGTCATAAGGACAGTTG
>JAAXWV010000227.1:2423-2983 GCA_013334845.1 Candidatus Roizmanbacteria bacterium
TTGTTCCGTCCTTGCGATGGACATAGAGCTCCCCACTCTCTTTTTTTGCCTGGCTACGCCCATATTTTATAGCGTCTTCCTGGGTGTCGAAAACCTTTGATGCACGACTTGCACCGCTTTTTTTGACGGCCCATCCGTCCTGTCTTGGAACGACATGTCTACTATTCTTGATCATCAGAATCTTGCTTTAATATCAATTCAATTTTATCCAGATTTAAACTCTTCCTGAGAAAAGCTTGCCGTAGAATTCCTTTTGTAATATAGATTTTATTATTCACAGCATGGTTTTGTGTGCGACTAACCATGCCGGGACTACAGGAGTATTTTGCTCTGTCAGTTTGCCTGGACACTAAAGTAATAATTAATCATTTTTGCTCAAAAGAAATACCGGTGTGTTTGTAAATCAGCTTATCCTTTCAGAACACTCTCGCCGATAATACTCATGAGCGGGGTTCCTGCAAGGTGATCAGAGAAGGGGATTCCTTCATTTCCGAGTGTATTGATAACCTCCAGAGCAACTCCAATCGAGGCTTTTTCAGAGGCGCAGAGAAATGCTCCCG
>JAAXWV010000228.1 GCA_013334845.1 Candidatus Roizmanbacteria bacterium
ATAAACGTTTTATTGAGGTATTAGTAGTTGACGATGGTTCGACCGATTCTTCCAGAGATATCATAAAGAAACAATACCTCTCCACTTTCCCCAAATTTCGTTTAGTGGAAAACCATCATCAGGGAAAAGCGTTTGCAATAATCCGAGGGATACAGGAAGCTCGGGGAACTCATGTAATTTTTACTGATATTGATCTGGCAACCCCAATTGAAGAAGTAGAAAAACTTATCAGCGTGGCGAATAGTGGCTATAATATCGTCATGGGGTCCCGCGAATCAAAACGAGAGGGCGCCCCTCTTTCACGGAAGGTTCTCGCGCTTGGATTTATTGTAATTAGAAATGTTGTTTTTGGTCTCAAGGGGATCCGTGACACCCAATGCGGCTTTAAACTTTTTGAGACAAAAGCAGCTCAAAACATTATCAACAAACTCATCCTTTTTAAAAAACAACATACGATAAAAGGATCATCTGTCTCGGCGGCTTTCGATCTGGAATTCGTGTTTCTCGCTTCTCGTTTTAAGTATAAGATAAAGGAAGTACCTGTTGAATGGCGTCATGTCGAGACTAAAAACGTAAACTTTTTTAAAGATGCGATCGAGACAATTAAGGACCTCGCCCGCATCAAATATTACGATTTGCGGGGTCTCTATGTATAACCTTTTCCGCTCCCGATATTTTCCACTTTTTATTATTCTGCTTGTTTTTGGGTTTTTATTTACCTTTCATTTGAATCGTGACCCGCTCACCGATTGGGACGAATGTGTATATGCGCAAGAAGGTATTGAGATGCATCAGACTGGCAACTGGATAGTAAATCAGTGGAACAAAATGCCTGTATTTGAAAAGCCACCGCTCAACACCATCTTACTTCAGCCGTTCCTTTTTGTAAGCGACACTGAGGCTGCGACCCGTCTTCCGATGGTCATCATGTCGCTCACTCTCGCCGTGCTTATCTATACATTTGCGTTGCACTATTTTTCCAAGCGGGTGGCAATTATGGCTACCCTTCTGTTATTTATTTCTCAACTTATTGTTGTCTACAGTTTTCATGTTAATACTGATATGGGTTTTACCCTTTTTACATTTGCCGGGTTTTATCTGTGGATTTGTTCCCGGGAAAATAGTCGATTTTCATATCTTTCCGGGATCTTTTTTGGCTTAGCCGCTCTCAATAAAGGTCTGAGTGTTGTCCCATATTTGGGAGCATTAGGATTTCTTGCCCTTCTCACCCTTCAAAAAGAACAGATAGTAAACATTATAAAAACCACGGTCATGTTCTTCCTCACTATTCTACCCTGGCACCTCTATATGCACTTACGTTACGGTTGGCAGTTCTGGCACGTCTATTTTGTCGAACACATTTTACAACGGTCCCGCTATCCGATTGACTTTCATCTCGAAGGGAGACTTTTCTACCTAAAACAGATTGCTAAAAATACCCTTCCGTGGCTTCTGTTTTGTGTAGCGCCTTTAATTGCGATTCTGCAGCACGGAACACATCTTTGTTCTCTTCTCAATTTGAAAACATTTGTAAAAAAGCATTATGTCATTCTGGCAGTTTTTCTGCTTATTATAATCCCGCTTATTTCCATTACCCGTGTACGTACTCGCATTGCCTGGTACGCCATGCCGCTTTACCCTTTCCTCGCCATCTTTATTGCTTACAGCATTGACTTGGTACTGCAAAAACTGAAGAAAAATATATACACCTATATTGTCTTATTATTCCTGAGCACACAAGCTCTCTTCCTCATCTGGAAAGAGACGGCTCCCCTGCAAATGCAGCGTACAACAGATAACCGGTATGCGGTACTTATGAAGTCAAGCCAATATCCTCAAAAGGATCTTTATTATCTGGTTTGGTATTCGGAACGGGTCGCCGATGCTATTTTACCCAAAGAACAGCGTACCTCAACAACATTTACCTACGGCGGGAACCCGTGCGCCGTGTACTACAGTCGTAAGAAAGTTCATTACTACTATTCTACGATAGCATTCCAGAAACAGATTTCTCATCAAAAAGGGTTGTATCTTATCCAAAACGGTGATAAAGGAATCTTAAAGGGGATCTCCTATAAAGTTCTCTATGAAAATGCAGATTTTACCTTGCTCGAAAATTAACCCGCTCGGCCATTTTTCTGCTATGATATAGGAAATATGTTTAATATTTTTTCAATACTTGCCTGGTTTCGAAAAACATTTACCCGCGTCGATATCCTCCTTATTCTTGCTGCTACAGCTATTTATCTACTCACCCGACTTATTAATCTCGACAAATTTCCCATCTTTTGTGATGAAGGCATCTACATTCACTGGGCTAAAATTGCCTGGCATGATGCCTCGTGGCGTTTTATATCTTTAACCGACGGCAAGCAACCACTCCAGACATGGGGTACCATTCCTTTTCTCAAGTTGTTTCCCGACAATCTCCTTTTGGGAGGACGTATGTTTGCTGTCTTTACCGGTTTTATAGCTATGAGTGGTATGTACACCATGCTTCATTACCTTACCAATAAAAAGACAGCTATTCTGGGGCTTTTTATTTATACGCTCGTTCCTTATTTTATATTTTATGATCGGCTTGCTCTGGTAGATTCCGGAGTAAACGCAGCATTTATCTGGATCCTATTTTTATCGCTCTGGTTGGTTAAAACGGAGCGGCTGGATGTAGCCCTGATTTTTGGGTTAGTAGGAGGAATAGGGTTACTTGCCAAATCAAGCGTACAGTTATTTATCGGGCTTTCAGCACTCGCACCCATACTTTTCTTCCATAAACGACCCAAAGAAGCAGTAAAAAAAATGCCCAATTTTTATATTCTCTATGGAATTGGTGTTGTGATTTCATTGGCGCTCTACAACATTCAGCGCCTGAGTCCGTTTATGCATATTGTGGCAGAGAAAAACACCACCTTTATTATGACTATTCAGGAATTTATTCACACTCCATTCGCATATTTTTTTGACAATGTGTGGAGA
>JAAXWV010000229.1:0-1203 GCA_013334845.1 Candidatus Roizmanbacteria bacterium
AAATTAAGCGTTAGGTCCATTGGTCCTTCCGCTAGGTATATCGCTGCATAAACTGGTGAGCATTTTGAACTTTATCCCTATCAAAGTTTCAAACTAGCAAAGTGGGAAAAGCGGCTTCCTCAAGGAATTGCGTATGGCCAGCATGCTTAACATTATCGGTACTCAGAATATTCGTTACCCCAATTTCCCATTGTTCAGTTTGAGCTTTTAGTCCTGTTTTGTAATTTAATTCTAACCCAAAAACACTGTAAATGTGAATTGCCCCCTTACGGCAATCAATTAAGTGAAGAAATACTTGAGTAGTGAAAGTTGCTGTTCGGGGTGATCGGGTAAGCTTATAGTTAGATAAATAATAATTGATCTAAACCATGGACAATCAGTTACTCACCCTTTCAAAAATATTTACAGAGCGCCTGTTTCGAATCCCAGACTATCAACGTGGTTATGCATGGACGGAAAAGCAACTGAAGGACTTTTGGAATGACATACGGCAACTTCAACCCAACAACAATCACTACACTGGTGTTCTAACGCTTGAGACCGTGCCCGCTGATACATATCGGCATTGGGATGATGATTTATGGATTATACGTGCAAAGAGTTATCAACCATATTTTATCGTAGATGGCCAACAACGATTAACCACTGCAATCATCTTGATTCAGTCAATACTGGAAAGAGTTAACATAAATGAAAAACTGAACTTTACTGAACGCGTAGATATTCAACGAAAGTTCATTTTTGATTCCAAGGATAACGGCATATCTAGATCCTATGTATTTGGTTACGAGAGAGATAATCCAAGCTATGAGTTTTTAAAAACAAAAATATTTTCTGAACGTTCGTCGAGTGCACCCTCTCAAGAGACTGTTTATACGCAAAATTTAGCTTATGCTAAGCAGTTTTTCACTGATCATCTTTCAAAATTGTCCAACAGTGATATTGAGATTCTATATAAAAAAGTTACTCAACAACTGCTTTTTAACATCTTTACGATTACTGATGATGTTGATGTATGTGTGGCATTTGAAACAATGAATAACAGAGGAAAGCCCTTATCATATCTAGAACTCTTGAAAAATAGGCTAATCTACTTATCTCTAAAGTTTGATGCACCTGACTATGAGCGTAAAAAGCTTCGCGGAACTATCAATGATTGCTGGAGGGCAATCTATCACAATCTAGGCCGCAATAAGGAAAAGC
>JAAXWV010000229.1:1213-2956 GCA_013334845.1 Candidatus Roizmanbacteria bacterium
ATGATAAATTTCTCTCTACACACTACTTGATTTATTTCGGTAAGAGTGGTGCCGATGGAGCTATTTCAGATGATCTTATACGATTTCGGAAGCTCCATCGCGGAGATTACGCAAGCGATTTGCTTGAAGATCGCTTTACTCCTCGAAATACGACACGCGATGCGCCTGAAGAAAAAAAAATAACACTTACTGATGTTTATAGCTATGTGAGTTCTCTTCAGGAAGCAGTCGAGACATGGTACAAGATGTGGAATCCGTTTGACTCTGATTTTCCATCCGAAATAAAGTTATGGTTGGACAAAATAAACCGCCTCCCAACATCTTTCTTCCAACCCCTAGTACTGATGTTTCTTCAAACGGAGCAGTCAGAGATGAATCGTATTGCATTTCTGCGGGCTATCGAACGTCAGTTATTCATTATGTTACTCGCCCGTGATCGCTATGGTTTTCCATTTCCTTTAGACTATAGTGTTGATAGCTATCAGTTAGCAATAGATTTGCGCGTTGGAAAACTAAGCGCAGAAAAAGTGACGAAACACATCACAGATAAAACTTCATCATGGCTGAAAAAGGCTGACTTTATCCAGGAAATTATTGTTCGGTTTCGTTCAGAAGGTTTTTATGAATGGGAGGGGATTCGCTATTTCCTTTTTGAGCATAATCTAGAGTTGCAACGCAGATCAAAAACTGATCGCCCAAAAATATTCTGGCCGGAATTCACCGAATCCAAAACAGACTACGTATCGGTTGAACATATTTTTCCACGACAAGCACGTCACGAGTATTGGACTTCGCGTTTTAAGGGACTAACTCAAAAACAGAAAGAGACTTTACGGGATTCTCTCGGCAATCTTTTACCATTATCTAAACCGAAAAACTCAAGTCTTTCGAACAAGCCGTTCCCCGATAAGGTCGATGGGAAGCAGGACCCTGCTGTCGGGTACCGTTACGGTTGCTATGCAGAGAACGACGTTGCAAAGGAGAAAGAATGGACTCCTGAGGCAATTTTCCAACGAGGTCTTCGTATGCTTGACTTTATGGAACGTCGTTGGGATATAGAGATCGGAGATGAAAAACAGAAAAAAACAATGCTTGGCCTTGACTTCATGAAATGATGGTGGGCAATGAGCTATTCCATAGATTCATTTACTTGTTCTATTGATGCTTGGTATTTGTTCAGTATCAAACGGGGTTAACATAATACTTTACTAGTAAGGTAATGTCTGTAAGTTCAGTGAGTCATGGTCTTTTGGTGAGCGGCTTGAGGTTCAGGGAAAAGTGCATTATATTTGCGCCGTCAAAATGACAATAACATTCGAACACAATCATCAAATAAAACTAATCAATAGATAAATCATGGGTTACGTATTTCCAGCCGAGAAGGGCAAACAGTGTAAGGATTGCAAGAGCTTTGATCGTAAAGATGAACAGACCGGAAAATGCTTTGGCAAAGAAGTGAAAGCCGAAGGCGGTTGCGATTTCTTTACTGCAAAAGCGAAATAATCCGGGCATATACAGCTTAGACTTAAATAGATAGGCAAAGAAAAAGCCACCTACTTGAAATAGGTGGCTTTTCTGTTTTTATGATGCTCTCGGTGTACTTATTTCTCCATCATCAAAGCGGCGCGGGCAGCAGCCAGCCTTGCAATCGGCAGGCGGTACGGGCTGCACGAGACATAATCGAGTCCAACCTTGTGGCAGAACTCAACCGAGCTCGGTTCTCCACGGTGCTCTCCGCAAACG
>JAAXWV010000230.1 GCA_013334845.1 Candidatus Roizmanbacteria bacterium
AGCGAGCGGCTTTTTTCGAGGATCGAATGAGACAAATCCAATCGGTTTTCCCTGAAAGGTTGTGATGAATACATATTTTCCGATCCACTGAGGGTGAGCACTAACTTGAGCGTCAAAACCTCTGATGTTATCCATCCATGAATCTTTTGTGGAGGGAATATTCTTATAACTCTCTTTGAGAAGCTCAACAAGCAGACCGGGGTGATAAGCAGCAGAGTTATTAAATACGGGTTCCATGGAGACCATTGTAGTTATGAGTATCCCTCTGGTAATTTCTTCAGTCAGTGAGTTATGATAGTAATAATTTTTTATACAACATTCCAACTTGATGGAAGAGGTGTTGCTGCTGGTTTCTTCGGTTGCTGGTTAATTTCAACCATCAACTCTTGTAAATTATTTCGAAGTTCATCAAATGATCGAGATTTCATAGTTGCTAAAATAATATCGCTATCTACAACATTCTCACAATTCTGGATAGTTCGGGAGACATCAACTAAATAAGTATTCATCGCGTTAGTTTGGCTATATATTTCTTGGCACAGCTCAGGATTCTTTTGAGTGAATTCGGCTAAGGCCTTTGCATCCATCATTGATAAGTGTGAATAACCAACGAGACTACCACCACTGCATGCTTTAGCTAACAGTTCATCTTGAAATCTCGAATATGCCTTGCTCATTTCAGGATGAGATTCTTGTGTCTCCACAAGTTTATCTTGTCGGGCGAAGCCCCAAATGACATGGTGAGTTTCATGTGGGATGTTTTCTTCTTGTTCTCTTCTAATAAATTCATTTGATTTATTCTTATAATCTCTGATCATTATGTAAGAAATGCCGTTAGGAACTTTGACAGCGAGTCCTTGAACGCCAGGTCGTAACTTTTCGAAAAGATGGGAGTCGACAAGAAGCTGGTACATTCCGTTTGAAGTTTCAATCAGTGTATATTGAGATCCATCCTGAATAAGCTGTTCGCGAGCAGTTCCTGAATATGCTTGCATAAGAATATCTTTTGCACCCCAGCCTCTCAGTTCTTTCATTACTTTTTGCTCTGTCTGATGTACACTTGCTGATTTTTCAATATTCAACAGTAAGTTTTGATCATCTTGATCTAGAGAAGAAATGTTAGGTTTATTACCTTCAGATCTTCCTATAGATCTGTGTATTAAGTCTACATAATAATCTCCTGCAATTCGAGATTTTTCCAGTGAGGACAATATGTTTCGGTTTTCGGCGTTTTGAGGAATAAGAGTATCCTTCTGAAGAATAGGGAGTGCTTCACTTTTTGGAGTTAATTGAGTTTGGTTAATTTCCACAAAACTATATTACATGCTTTTCTAACTTATCGCAATTAAGATCTAATTTGGCAGTCGTACCTGCACCCCCATCGACAACTTCTTTAGATAATGAAATTATTTCATAGTACGTTCGTAATAATTCAGACGTTTTTTGTATAATGTGATCCATGTCGTTTCGATCGCCTAGAGCGTTATACAATACGATATATAAACAATATCATGAAAACAGAGTTCATGCTTCAAACGATATTACTGAGCTTCCGGCTGTGTTGAAGCTGCTTGGCGATATTCGGGGTAAACGAGTTCTTGACCTAGGATGCGGTTTAGGAAAACACTCTAAAGCTTTTAGCAAAAGAGGAGCGATTGTCACAGGAATTGATGTTAGTGAAAATATGCTAGACATATGTAAAAAGACCTGTTGTACGAAAGGAACATTTATTAGATCTAGTTATGAGGAAGTCAACTTCCCAGCAGAATCTTTTGACATTGTCAATGCAAGCTTGAGTATTCATTATTCCAATAAACTTGATAAAGTTTTTAATAATATCAATAAGTGGCTAGTTCCTGGTGGTATATTTACTTTTTCGGTTGCACATCCACTTTGGTATTACTCTCGCATTCCTGAGATGGAGTTTACCAAACCCAAAAAGGTGTGGTTTTATATGACTTCCTATAAGCTTGAACTCTATAATTACTACAAACCTTTAAGTTATTATATCGACCTGTTTAATTCTCACAATTTTAAATTTGTGAAGCTGATAGAAACTGTAGTGCCGAGAAGGTACAAAGGCTGGTCTGAAGACAGATATCGAGTGCCCGGCTCCATGGTTTTTAAACTTGAAAAAATATAATTCAATCGAGCTCGCACCTATTCGTCGGAGTATTTCATTCGGTTGCATCAAGTGATTCACTATCTGTAAATCAGCACATATATGGCGAGGCTATGTCTGTCAATCGTATACGATCTACATATACGCGTCCAAATTCACACCAGATTATGTTGTAGCTCCTTCAGATGATCCTTAAAGAGCCCATACATTTTACTATAGGTATATGATATAATTTTCAAAAATGGAAACATTACATAATAAATATGATAGAAGTTGGCGTTGCTAAAGCACCAGTTATTTGCTCCCGAGATCGTTTTATTTCGTCAGAAGGCCTGAGAAGACCCCTTAGCGGATATGGTAGTAGAGCTGAGGGGGCGATTCGTGGTGCTTTAAATTACGACTTATCACAGTACACTGACAGAGTAACCACAGATGGAACTTTACAAAAGCTGTTTTCCAGATATCGGGGCGACACTACCAAATTATTAGATGTTGGCGTAAGCTCGGAACAACCAAGGATAACTAAGTACAGTAGTACATACCTTAATTAGTTGCTTCCACAATGTATACCTGCTGAAGCAGGTAATCCACACCTTCACAATGCCAGGAAGCTTTCATCTCATATTTGCCGGTACTAAGCAGGGCTCTTGGAACACTCCAGTATCCCCTGCCGTTAAGCGTATCCCGCATGTCGAGCCGTGCATCCGATGGCCGGTAGAGCTCGATGTTTCCCTGTATTTGTTTCCCATCGAAGAATGCGGGAAGCTTGAAAACCAGACTATCTGATATCATAGAAAGTTCAGCCTCCTGCCCAAGG
>JAAXWV010000231.1 GCA_013334845.1 Candidatus Roizmanbacteria bacterium
TAACAGGTAACATACTGGGTATTGTTCAGAATTCACCTCAAGGATGGGTATTCTCTTTACCGTCACTTAAGTAAGCATACGGATTCCTTCGTATGATGGATGAAAAATTTCCGTGTCATTTAATGATGTGTTTGTACTCACGTAAACGCACCCCAGCTTATCATAGGTATTTTTTATTGTCTCCAGGGAGTCCCGAAACAGCTTCACGTCTTCCTTTGCAATTGCTACAACGAGACGCTTAACTGTCTTTTCTATCTCCATCAACCCTTTTTCAGCTTTCCGAGGATTGGTCCGATAGAGTTCTTTATATCGATCCGAAACCGATAAATATCTATCATTATAAAAATGTGCCACAGAAAACTCATCTTGAAACGCAAAAGCAAATTTAAACGGCAGCTGATAAATGCCTTTTAAGAATTCGAATTCTTTTCGATAATAAATCAAACCTCCCAAGCATGATGCTGAGTTCTCTAGTCCGGACAGTTTTGGATATGATTTTTTGAGAATTTGATAGCTGAGATTATTTACTTCAGACGTCGACAAAACTTGTCCGGTTAAAAAATGAAATACTGCAGCAACAAGAACAGGGATACGAGGGTGATAGAAGGGCAACTCACTTTTTTCTACCATAAGTGACAAGGAAAATGGCTCATCATGTAATGCAATGTCTCGTTTTACACAATACATTTTTACCGCATTGTAAACACTCTCATCTTCAGGAGATAGGTGGAGTTTATTTGATGAGGTGATCGATACATATACACCGCTTGTTACTGTACAGGCAAGCGCGGGCTTACCATATAGAGATTCTGCTTCTCCAGCGATAACTAAACTTGATGGAGCAAAAAAACGACGGGTGATCATATTATTCTAAGGAGACAGTATACACTTTTTCCTTGAGAAGAAGATAGATTTTGCCTTCAAAAACAGTAACGTCATTTGCCTTTGCGAAGACCGATGATCTAACCTGTTTTTCGTAAGTTCCATCTTTTCCCAGCACATAAACTGCACTGTTTTTCTTATCCCATACATAAACTTTTTCATCATCCTTAGTAGCAATAACTCGTGTAGTGACTGTTGAAGAATCGGGATACTGAGTAGTAAACGAGTCGGGAGTACCAGAAGTAAATTTGATAACTCGATCAATTAATGAAATGTAAACTGAGGAATCAATTGCCAATGATCCTGCATCTTTGAGGGCAGGATATTCTCCTCGTAGATAACTGCTCTTTGATCCATATCCGCTGTCAATTGCTACGTATTTATATACTGTTTCTTTCCCCTGATCAAGGAGGTAAATATTGCCACCATATATTTTCATATCAGCAATAGTCCCCCAATCGGGATCGGGTTCAAGCACTTTTACGACCTTACTATCAGAGAATTTAAAAATACCGCCGCTAGGAACATAGAAATAGATATCACCTTTGCTTAATGCAAACAACTTCGCATTACGAAGCTCTGAATTTGTTTTCTTAGTAATTGATTTCTTTGTGAGAGAAAATGAATAAAGCACACCTTTATTTTGATCAAAAATAACAGCATCTGCACCATCGTGAATCAGAATTGATCCAGAAGCATCTTTATCCTCGAGCGTAAGATCATAGAACTCAATCGGAGTTTTATCATCCTTTTTTACGATTTTTGCCTCAGTTTCTTGAATCAACTGCTCAAGACGATCAACAGATGTGTTTTTTTGTGTTCCAAGATCAGTCTTGAGCTTTGCAATTTCTGCTTTCGAATCGGAGAGTAGCATCATTGCTCGAGGAAGATTTAAAAATGCGACATCCGCTGCTTGTGTTAACTGTTCTTCAATCGTTTCTGTTGTCACTCGTATTTTCTTCTCTCTTTCAGATGTTGACCGTCGAGTATACCCTAAATATATCCCGGTGAGAAGCGTTATCAAGATAATGAATAAAATGCCGTATCTGATTACACTCTTTTTATCAAATGAGAATCGAGGTAGAGTAGATTTCTGCTTTAGAGGAAGATGATATTCAGTCATAGGATTGTCTTTGACAGGAAGTGTAAGTACTGGCACCCCTCGAGGAGCAACGGTTACCGAAGCCTGCTGGGGTGCAGAAAAATGCACCGATAAACCCACGAGTGACTCATTGGGTGCATCAATTTTATTGGTAAGCTCTTGAACCACCACCTGCGGTTTTTTGTGTTTTAGGCACTCAGCAAAATCTACAAGAGGCATACGGTCGATAATATCATGCGTTGTAAAAAAGAAGCTGTCGTTGTCTTTTATATAGCCTGAAGCACTCGTATCACCTTTTAACAAGAGGTGGGTTTTTCCCTCCCGCTCAAGATAGATTTCCCCTTCGTTGTACGTCTTGAGGTAAAGAATCGGGTCAAGCACGACACCGGTTGCTAGTGAAAAAGGAATTGGGATATCAGCAGCCTCGATAATATCTTCTATTGTCTTTTCAAACTCAAGAAGGGAGGTGATAACAGCATCATTCAATCGTTCGCGTGCTACTTGAATTAAATTATTACCCTCTTCAAATGAACAATTAGAAATGCGAATTACCATAAAATAGTAATCCTGAGCTACATAACCAACGTACTGACTATCTTGTTCTCCCTGAATGTAAATCGCACTATCAGCACTTCTCATTATAAAAGCAACAATGCTAATAATATTAATATAAGCGCCACTACAATATGGATTGTTGAGATAATCACAACGATACTACTCCGTGGTGCCTTAAGGGTGCGCGTCATTACTATAGTCTGTCGTTGTAGAACGATAGCGTACATTAAAAATAATACGGCAAAAAAAATTGCAAATGTTTTAAGAAAAAACGCTAAGATAGTTGTGCTCATTAGAAATGCATTTATCTGTGATATATTCATATCTTTAACCAAGAATATCATTTATCACCTTCACCACACCAGAAGGATTTGGTATCTTAATAAACTCA
>JAAXWV010000232.1 GCA_013334845.1 Candidatus Roizmanbacteria bacterium
ATGTAAATAAGCGCCGGCGAGTCGTTAGAAGTGGAGGCCACAATCACTGCACGATCCCGAATTTTAGCTTTATCAAGAAACTCATCTATCGCCCGAACATCATTCATTTTCTTTCCAATGGCCGCATAGATTACAATGGAACCTGCCTCCGCCTGACGCTTCACAACAGAAAGGAGAAAGGCAGTTTTTCCTGTTTTACGATCTCCAATAACAAGCTCTTTCTGACCTTTCCCGAGGGGTACCATCATATCGATAATGCTGACGCCTGTTTTAAGCGGTTGGCTGATCTTCTTTCGTTTATCGATTCCCTTCAATACGCTTTGGAGTTCACGTTTTTCACCTGGTTTGCTCTTCTTTTCAAGAGCAGATAGCGATCTGCCGAGTGGATCGAATACCTGGCCCAGTGCCTCGATGCCTACCGGCATGGTGAAATATTCTCCGGTACGGGCGAGGCGCGTGCCAATCCGGATTGCTTCGGGTGTAAATAACAGGACAGTCGTCGATTCAGCGTCAACGGAAAAAATCTCTCCCTCAATTCCCGACTCAAATAGTACCCGTTCGCCAAGCCGGGCATGGGGCAAACCGCTCGCAATTATAAGTGGATATTTAATCTGGGTCACTTCTCCATACTCACCGGTTTTTTCGAGGTATTCCTCAAATGAGGTTTTCATAGGTTTAATCAGATTGGGTAACACGCTCAAGAATAGCGCGCAACGAATAATCTTTATATCGGCCACCGGTGCTAAGGACTGCTCCACCGCCGATTGAATGATCAATTTTCAAGTCAACCAAATACCTGTCGCCAGCCTTGCGGATTTCTTCGACCACTTTTTTGAGAAATGTGCCTCGCGGTTCGAATCCTAGCACCAGCTGCACAACGGGTAACTCGTTAAGGCTCTTTACTAGCGATTCAAAAAAATCAGTGATATTCTCTTTTGTGGGGCTGTCTCCAAATTCTTGTACTATAGCCTGTTGAAATACCTGTGCTTCTTCGTATGAAAAGTGATCCTGGTAAAGAGCTTGTTTAGCTTCATACTGGCTATCAAGAAATGCGGTAATTTTTTCAATCAAATTATCGCGATCTGCCTTTGTCAGTATATACGATAAAATTGCTTCAACTTCGGTGGTTTGATGTGTGATTGTATTCATATAAACTGTTCCGATTTAGCTTTTGTAATGGCACTGAGCACAAGAGTCTCATGCTCTTCGGTGGTCAGTGCCCGACCAAGTGCCTCTTTTAATATGATAGACAACTTATCCTCTGCGCGGAAGATGATTCGCTTCTTTTCTGCCTCCTCAAATTCTTTGATACGGGCGGCAGAAGCAGCAAATTCAGTATCTATTTTTGTTTTCAAATATTCATCCAATGATATTCTATACTGCTGAATAACGGAGGCAGCAACAGCAGTGTTTGCCTTCTCCACTTCCTGGAGACGAAGTACCAGTTTCCCTAGTTCTTGCACATAAAGATTTTCTGACTGTGAAATCAGTATATCCATTCGGCCAGCTATTTTTTCTCCAGCAGAAACCACTAATTCCTTTATCTGCCGGTCGAGTGCAGTCTCAAATGTTTTTGTATCTTGTATCATGTCATCAGCTTTATGAGTTGCATGTTCTACAAGGTGGAGTGCCTTCTTTTGTGCAACTTCAAGGGTCTTGAGAGAATGCTCGGTAAGACCAGCTTCCTTGTGCTTCAACTGGCGCTCTTTCCGGCCCAGCATATACGCATAGAAAGCGGTTACACTCAACATAACAGCACTTGTAACTAATAATAACCCCGGAAGAAAAAATGTCGTGTCCATAAATTACAAACGCAAAATTAATAATGAAATTGCCAGACCAGATCCGATAATTGCTACCGTAATGACAACATTCAGTACAATGCCGATATTGATCATGCTAGCCGCTAACGGATTGCGTCCTAGAGCCTCAACGCCCCGACTTGCCACCCGGCCGAACGAAAGAAATCCGAAAACAAAAGACACGACCACCACCAAAGCACTGATCACATATTTAAAAACAGTAAGAGGTTCCTCAGAAGCAGCAACCGCGGATAAATTAAATACATCTATCAACCGGGTACGCACAGTCGAAAGTGTGGTGAAATATTGGATACTTACCGCCACTTTGATTCGTTTGGTACTCTTGGGGTCACTGCCGGAAAACGGTTCCATAGCAGTACCGATAATGATGCCTGATTTTGTTGCCTTCATACCCACGCCGGGGATAGTAGATGAAGTGATTTTGTCTCCGTTATTAATTGAGCCATTGGTAAGTGATACGAGCACAAGTGCCTCACCTGAGGTGACGAGGGGATATTTATCATTGATCGACCCATCCTGAAAAGAGATAGCGGGATTCTTGGCAATAACCCCGGTAAGGGTACTCTGGTACTGATTTTGAGACAGTACGTACCCTCTTTCGGTTGACGCGATAATCGAACCATCCAGGACTTCCTTATCCGTATTGATGGTGATATAGTTGGCTACCCCCAGCATAGGAGAGTCTGCATTGACCGCAGTTGACCAACCCCAAAGAAGGGTAAAAACGATAGCCACAGATACAATATACCTCATTTATATCAGTGTATCTGTCCGGGCAAGCTATGTCAATACAGTCCTCAATCATAAGGAGATCAAACTGGAAAAATTTAGTAAGATATATTGAAGTTTGGGGCTCAATAAAGCTCTATTTTTATTAGTAAAAATATAAAAAGTAAACCAATTCAATTTGTTCTGTGTCCCAATTTATGTTATCCTATCAAAGATTGTGCAATATTTAACAAATATTATGATATGAAGGTTGTCAAAATTCTTAAATTTACCATCATATGCCTATCTTCCAACTCTAAAATAAAACATTATAATTTTTCAAAAACTTCATAGTTATGGTAAAAAGTGGAATTCATCGCCTTCGGTTTTTATTGAT
>JAAXWV010000030.1:0-10137 GCA_013334845.1 Candidatus Roizmanbacteria bacterium
TGTGGATAATTATCGGGATCATGGTCATTCCCGACATTTCTTTTGCCGACGAGTGGGTTGATAATTGGATTAAGGAATCATCAATATCAAGACCAAATATGTTTGATACACAAAAACGCGGGTATGTCACGGCGGGCGGCTTAAAAACACGTTTTAAAAATGAAAACGATCATCTCGTTTCAATCAATCCGCCATCGTTTAAAACGGGCTGCGGCGGTATCGACGTCTTCCTTGGTTCTATCGGCTATCTTGACGCCGATAGGCTTATGGCAAAATTTGAAAGTATTATGACAAATGCTCTTGCCACCTATGCTTTTGACCTTGCGCTAAACGTGCTTTGCACCTCATGCCAAAAGGAATTGCAGAGTCTCGAAGGGCTGATGGAAAGGCTAAACAAACTCCAAATGGACGATTGCAAGGCCTCTAAAGCGTTGGTGGCGTATATGAATAATGAAACAGGTCAGGGTGACTCTGCGGCAAATACCGAAGCGATAAATGATTTTGCGCTAAGCACCGGGGTAGAAGACCTCTATAACGATTCAACCGACAAAAATAACAACAAAACCGTGACCGAAGCGAAGTCAAACGAGGGTATGAGTTCGACAAGCACGGTCGAAGAATGCGGTCCGGATCAAAAGGACGTGTTCTTCACCCCCGGTTTGCTCCTTGAAAATATCGCTTCTAAAACAGGGGAAAAAAGCAATGTACGATTGATGCGCGGCATTGTAGGTGACATTCGAATTTCTAACGATCTAACCTTCTCGAAAGTTGCTCCTTGTCATCAAAACGCAACATTATCCGCAGAAATGGTAATCCATGGTGAGTTGTATGCCATGGATGAAAGCGAGAGTTGCAGCGAAATGGGTACTATTAAAATCGGCGGATCGTCGTATGAAAGTCTTTATGATTGGGCCGCTAAAAGTATCGAATCGATTCTAAAGACAATTATCAACAAAGAGCCATACACCTTAGAACAAGAAGCATTTATCAACGAATGCCAAGGACCGTTATTAGCCGCTTTGAATTTTGAGATATTCCAGAGGCAGGGTGTGATAGGAACCGATGAAATTAAAATAATAGTTGATAAATACACGGATTGGGTAACAGAGGGATACGCCTATGGCATGATACGGGATCTCATATCGAGCACGATCAGTCTTATCGATATGGCAAAGACAGTTTCGACTAATAATCCAAAAAAATCGAACAAGTGTAACCCTGGAATAGCTGCCACCGCGAGGAAAGAAGTGGACGATATGATCAGTATGGCAAGATATTATAAAAAACATGTTCAGGACGATGAAAATAATTATCACACTGCATTGCTGACCCGTATGCTTGAATCCATGATGATGCAATCGATGAACCAACAAGTAAAGCAAAGAACCGGGCAAGACATTTCGCAAGGCGTGTCGCGATGAAAATAACAACCACAATAATATTAACCCTGCTTTGGATTTTATTGCCACCCGTGGTCTTTGGAGCGACACCCGATGTCTTCAAGGAATACGTGACATACGGAAATTTCTACCAGACAGCCAACTCATTCGAACGCATTGCCCTGATAGTGTCGGATAATTCTTTTCAGAATTTCCTGATAGTGGCATTTCTTAGTGCTCTGCTTGTGTGGGCAGGCATGGTGGTCGGGAGATTCCTGTTTGGTGGCGGTATCGGCAACTCAGTAATTCAGGGGCTGGTTATAATACTGACCGGCACTTTAATTTATCTTGCCTTTATCAAGCCTGTCGGCGACATGGCCGTGTACGATGAAAGCAGCGGACGCCACAAAATCATCTCCAACATACCCGATGGCATTGTTATTTTGGCAGGAATTCAAAACACGGTTGTCCGATCTATTGTGAACATGATCTGGACGAGTTCGGACACACTTTCATTCAGACAAAATGCTGGCGGCGATATTTTTAATATTTTTGGAAGTGTCTTCAACAATTCATTATTCATCCCTTCTAAGGAAGATTCAAGCGGTGGAAATCTGAATCAATCGATCAAAAGTTATTGGCGGGATTGTTCGAAAAACGCCATAGGGTTATCAGGTGGTGCAAGTGTCGATGATTTTTCCAATGGAACCATTTCGGAAACCTTCGACAAGCTGATATCAGGGAATGTCTTTACCACATATTATGGTTCGGGCAGTGGTGTGACAGTCACTTGTACGGCAGCACACGACAGTATAATTTCCGAACTGAACGGTTTTGCTGCAGACAAAACTGGTAAAAAGTTCTGGGAAGAAAAGTGCGGTGACGCCGGATATTATGAGATGCTTGGTGTAACCGGGCCTGGCGCTTCAGAAGTATGCAGACAAAAGGTGGTTGATTTTTTAATCATGAAAAACACAAGCGTTACAGACCTTGGGCTTATTCGTGAGATCGTAATTTCAAACGCACTTTTCAGCTACCTTAAAAGCTACGACTCACAAAGTGTTTCAGATTTCAAAATGATGGCAGGCATGAGCGGAGAAGCATCGACCTCGACAGCCTGGCTGCCGATAATCAAAGGTACGGTGTTTGCGGTGTACATCGGCTTGATTCCCTTTCTTTTGATCCTGATACCTACCTTGTTGTTCCCCCGCGTCCTGCAGTTCATCTTTGGAATTTTTGTATTCATGGTTGCCTGGGAGATATGTGACTCCATCCTCCACAGTTACGCAATGGATCTGTCCATGGCGATCATTGAGGACGTTTTCAAAGAAAAGCTGTCACTCGCGAATGTTTGGCTCATGCAAGGGGAGTCATTCAAGGCCTTAATGCTTTTTGGAAAAATGCGCTGGGCATCAATGACGCTTGCGAGTGTGCTCAGTATGGTGATAGCCCACTATGGGGGTGTTGCGATGGCACATTTTGCCGGCCATATGAGTTTTGGTCCCGCCGGATCGCAAGGGAGTAGAGAAACCCTTGATCCAACAGGAAGGGCTCGCGAAATAAATAGTTTGCCACAAGTCATTCCAACTGAGGCCGTGAGCAATGAATACGGTTTCGCCGGGATGCAAAATTCTGCCTACTATGGCCAACGATCGGCAATAGAGAGTAACCTCGGCATCATCCGCGAAGGATCCGGAGTGATGAATGCGTCCACCCGTCAAGGACAAATAAATGTAGATGGGTTTACACAGGCAGATGCACGGTTGGCGGCCAGGGAACATATCGAAAAAGAAACGGGTATTAGCAGAGCCGAACAGAGCCGCTTCATTCACACAGCCGACGCGACAAAAGCGGTTGGCGAAGGAATAGCTAAAAACAGCATTGGAATTGGTCCTCAATTTAGTTTGGCTGCACAAGGAGGATATCCCGTTTCAGCCGTAAAAGCGCGAATGGTTGATGATATCAACCGGTATGGAAAGATCACTCCGGATACGGAAAAAATGAAAGATGACATGCTCAAGACTGCCTCCGGTAGAGGGCAAGTCTCCGAAGCTTTAACTGCGTGGAATACTAGTGGTAATCCGACACACACCACTCTCAACGACGAGCAAAAAGAAAATCTAGTGAGTTGGTACAACAAAGAAACAGGTCAAAATCTGAAGACTTCAGATGTGTCCAGCACTTCGGCGATAACTATTGGAATGAGGCCGGATGGCAGCATTGCTCCGATGTTCGTGAGTGGCCAGGAAGGCCACACAAGCACTCATTATGCGAACTCTAACGAAATTGTTGGCAATGATTATAAAGTGGAAAGTTTAAGAACCGAGTTGGGCAACGGGACATTTGCCTATAACAAAGAACATAAAGTATTGGAAAACATAGACAATTATGCAGCTGCTTTTTCTGGTGCTGTTTCAACTTACGTGAGTGAGAACCAGGTTTCGAGTGTTAACATGAACTCCAATACCGGGGCAGGAGTCGGCACAGGCGGAGGTTCCCCCGTCTCGGCAAACCTTGGGGTTTCGGGTTCGCTAAGCAGGCAGAACGCTCTTTCCGAAAATCAAATTGCTGTTGAAATTAGAGAAAAACTGTCCCACGCTCGGACGGATCTAGAAGCACGACAAATAATGCAATCTGAATATAACAGCTATAGAAATTACACTAATAATTCCTTTGACTTGCCTTCAACTAAAAATATTGATGACTCATTAGATAACGCAAAAAAGTCTTTAAATAATCTGATAGATAGAACAAGAGAATCTTTTTAAATGCTATGGAGTAAGATATGGATGCCTTTATAGTAATATTTCTATTCATTGCAGTCGTAATACTTGTTATTGCAGTATTTCGATATTTTGGCAAAAAAACCATTAAAAAAGTACCGCCAAATCCTTACCGTAACCACTCAATCCACCTTTTTGACTATCAAAATGATCCGAATGATCACAGGAACTTGTTAAACCCTGGGAATCCCATAGGGCCAAACTGGGTTGGCAAAAACAACTTGTTTCGAGATCGTCACAACCACATTGCGAACACCACAGTCAACGATAACGAGAATTGATTTTCTAACCAAACTTAGTGCGTCAACATATCGTTATGAATTTATTGAACTTTGCCGTTATGCACAACGCAAGGTTGTTTACTCTGATTTGCTCCATAATTAGTATTTTTTCAGTCGCGATTCCAATCTACGCTAATAATCCAACTGATTTTTGTTTTGCTTCGACTGGTGAGAAATTCGGCATTGATCCATTGTTATTGGAAGCAATATCCTACGTAGAGAGTCGAAATGATCCACTGGCAATAGGTTATAACCAGGAATCAATCGATTATGGTCACATGCAAATCAATTCATATTGGATAAAATATCTGGGGGTTGAATATATAAAACTCAACAATCCTTGTTTCTGCACAAAAGTTGGTGCTGCAATATTGGCTAACTGTATTGATGTGCATGGTTTTAATAAGAACGCCCTCAGCTGTTACAATTCAGGAAAAAAATTGGATTCTTTAAAACCGGAAATAAAGACGAAGGTGTTGGTATATATAGGATCAGTTAAAAAAAGATACAATCATCTTGTGAATCCTCCAGGTGAAGGAATTGACTAGATCTTCAGGAGTTGAGGGCTTCGAAACCCTAACAAGTGCGTTTTTAATGGGAATAAAAATGCACTTCCTTGTGATTTTTTTTATCCTTGGTATTCACCTCTTTGTTTTATCTTTAATAATGGACGTGAAATCCTATGATTCCAAAGTACTCTTGAATTGGTATAAAACAAAATTTATATCTAGCCTCCCCAAGGATAGAATCACAAGCTTCCCGCTTCCAAATGGGGAGTATTACAAAGATAAAGCGAAAATCATTGTAAAAAACCAGGGCCTGATTAGACATGTTGAAACTGTTCAGCATCGCCTGAACAATATCTTCATCAAAACATGCTTTATTTGGCTCCTATATCCCGGCTTCCTCTATATCCTCGCAACCCGTTCAAGAAAGCAATTAGAGGATGAATATGTTCGAGGTTCACAATTCATCACCCCACGTCGATTCAAAAAATTAACCAAAAATATCAGAGATAAAAAGAAAGATCTGCCTTTTGGGAATATTGAAATGCCATTTTCGGCAGAAATCAGGCACACTCTCGTGGTCGGCCGCCCTGGCACAGGCAAAACTGTTGCTTTCAACAATATCCTTGAAAAAGTCATCGAAAGAGACGAAAAAGCCATCGTGTATGACTTTAAAGGAGAGTACCTCTCCCTTTTCTTTCGTCCAGAGAAAGATATTCTTTTAAACCCGCTCGACAAGAGGTCTACAGGGTGGTGTATCTTCAACGAGGTAAAAACCGAAACAGATATTTCCGCTTTTGTTGCATCACTCATCCCTGAAAAGCCCCGATCCGATCCCTTCTGGTGCGACGCACCGAGAGGCGTACTCACCGGCATACTGATCTATCTGTTGTACAAAGGAAAGACCCAAAACGCCGACCTATGGGCACTCCTAAACTCCAGCGCAAGTGAAATACATGCATGTTTAGATGAAATTGATTCACCCGGATTGAGATATATTGAAGATCCCGAATCAAAACAGACCCAAAGTGTACTGTCGGTTCTGATGCAGCATACCTATTTCTTTTCTTATTTAGCGAGACTGCAGGGTGATTTCTGCGTGACGGACTGGGTAGATGATCTGGAAAGAAAAGGTATAGTTTATATCACTTCCTCATCGGTTTCACACAGCCTGCTAAGCCCGTTAAACACCTTGTTTGTTGATATTGTTGGAATGAGGCTGTTGAGCCTTCCAAATGATTTAGACAGACGCTTGTTTTTCTTCATTGACGAACTCGGGACTCTTCAAAGAATGAACATGCTCATCCAGGGCCTCACCCTGACCCGTTCCAAAGGTGGGGCCTTTTTTTTGGCTATTCAGGATATTGGTCAAATAGAAGAAAGATACGGAAGCAAACTCCGGCAAAGCATTGTCAACTCATGCGGAAATAGCGTTATTTTTGCTGTGGAAGATAACGACACTGCAGAATTTTGTTCTTTGAAATTGGGTGAAGTTGACCAGATCATAAAAACAAAAAGCCTGTCCATGGGGGTCAATAACTTCAAGGATGGTATCAATGTCAATCAACAAAGACGCAAGGACCGTCTTTTGATTCCCGCCGAAATAAAAGAACTCGGTGATCTTAACGGGATTGTGAAAATATCCAGCGTGTTTCCTTCCGATAAAAATATTATGCGAAAACTGTTGGGCAGTGTCGGCATCAAGATATCTGTAAAACCGCTAATACTTCACCCTGTGCGGTGCATGTTCAATTACAAGCAACGACCAACAGTAACACCCGCTCTTATTCAACATGAATCTCTTGATATTGCTCAACATATCAATGAAATGAGGAACAGACAAAGCAACATAATTAATGATGCCATGTTTGACGACCTTGAGTTGCCGATTAAGGATATCTGTACTTAGAAAAACAATGATACCAGTCGACCGAGCCAAGCACGCCAGATCCGACCGGCGCCGGCGATGGTTGGAAAATATTTGGTATCAGCTTGAGGTCCTGCAGCATGCTGGCACCAGCTTTTTTGATACCGGAACGTGAGATCCGGAGAACTCCCTGGAAGGGTTTTTGATACCGTAATTTCTGATACTATATGGACTTCGAAACAATCCCCTATACTCGAATGAAAGATGCGACGGTAGGATCCACAAGGATCAAAAAAGAAATAATTGAAAGTCGTGAATTTTCGGCGGCAAAAAACGGCAACGAATCAGCGGCCTCCGATATCATCCGTCAAATATGGAGTAATAAAAAAACAGAAATCTTGAAAAATGAACTTGGCGGGAAAGATACTGTTTTTATATCCCAACCCTCAACTACGGGATCCAATATAATACCTGGAAAGTTTGCTGAACATCTCGCCAATCTTACAGAATCAAAGGCCATAAATGGTGACGACTACTATTTTCCCTCTCACACCACCTCATCAAAAAACATACCGAGAGACAAACGTGTCTTTAACCCGAGAGAGTACGAGGGTGTAGCCCTTGATGCTTTTAGAAAAGAGGTTGGAAATCGTCAACTCTTTGTAGTCGAGGACATTTTGAACACCGGTGGTTCCGTTCGTGCTTTTTCAGAACGCCTTAAAGTAGATGGGTTTGATGTTCGCGGCGTGGTTGCCCTGATGGGAGAAAGGCGTTTGTCACTCGATCAAAAAACAACCGACCTGCTAAACAAAGCCATGGAGGAAAAGGGAATAAAGTTCAAAGCTGACGGCTTACAGATAACAAGATTAGAGGCTGGAGGATTAATAAGAATGACCAATAATGTCAGGAGCGAACATGCCAAAAACGACCTTACCAGAAATTTACAAGGGTTACAGGACAGACAGGTTGTTGCAGATATTGGAAGAGATCCGCAACAAGCCGGAAGGAACATCGGCGACGCGGGAGGAAATATTAACCATGCGTATGCTGATAAAGGAATACAAACTGACGCCAGTTCATCAACTACAAATCATCAGCAAGCAATAAACGGAAAGGATCGCTATTTCGTTGTGGTGGATGACTCGTTCAGGATATTGAATAATGATGGTAACTTCAGGACACAGGATGGTAAAACCGCAACCTTCATTAAGCCAGAAGAGGCATTGGAAGTTGCCTTCAAAAAACGAGCAGAACATGTTCAAGAACTAGAAGGGTCAACTGTGTACGTTCACAGGGTTGAAAATGGGGAGGTTATATTCAAGCCCTACCTGAAAACGGTGGACTCTCCTCATGCTCTAAATGCATTATGGAGCAGACAAATGGGTAACCATAACCCTGTTCCAGAAAACCTTATTCAGTATGCAAAACCTATCTCCCTGCAACCGCATGACATGCAACTGCCAGAGAAAAGTTACAAAATTTCGCTCTTTGCGGATGCTGACAAAACTTTGGCAACCGCGACAGTCTCATTGGCCGACGGTTTAAACAAAGATCAAATTGAAAAAGCACTGAAAAAGGAAATCAAGACATTATCAACCGCCACCCCTGGTGTTGATATGGACAAAACAAAGGTAAAGGTCGAGATCGTCAAGGATTCCCAGGAAAAAGCAAAGGTAGACATACAGGGGATAAACAAGATGCGCGGAAGAGATGATTTCAGCATCTAGTCTGCAATTCTTTAACTTGGGTGCCAAAACACCACCAGTCACGTCTTTCATGCTCCCGGTTATCAGATCGGGGATGTTTAGGAGGCATCAATAACTTGGCTAGCCAGTATGGTCCCACATTCTCACGCCAGCTGCAGGAGCGCTTTGATCTTCTCTATGGTTCGAGGTGCACTTCCCTCATAATGGTTGTTTACGTAGATGTAGACATGGTGTCGCCGTTCCCTCAGATCGTTCACAATATTTCTCAGATGTAAAAGTTCATCATCTCTCGGATCGACAATCTTATCCCAAACATTTTTTGTCCGTTCCTCGATTCCCTGTCGATCCAAACCATGAAGTCTCAGCACTACCGGGTCACTCAGTCGATTCTTGAACTTTTCGTACAGGTCAAAGATAGAAGGCATGTAGTATCCCTGCAGAAAAACAGGCCCCAGGTGATGATCGGCGAGAAAATCAAAGTACTCTTCCTTCAGATAATTCGGATTCCGGATCTCGATGCAATATTGATACCCCGCCGGCAGCCCCTGAAGGAAGACTTCGAACATTTCATTAAAATGATTAAGACTGGCCATTTTGTTCTTGTTCAGGTATTCGAACTGAAACATCAATGGACCGATATGGTCGCCAAGCGGCTCCAGGGTCTGCAGGAATTTCCCCATCAGTTCAGTGGAAAGAAAGTGTGGATTGGGATCCAGAGGTACACTTCTCTTTTTATTGTAGTGGTGGGTCAGGGTGATGCTGTTCGGAACCTTGATACTGAAGGTAAATCCTGGTGGCACTGACGCTGCATATTCCCGGACAACTTCAGTTTTTGGCAGAACCACAGTATTCCCTTTGAACAGGGACCAGAACCATTGATCGACCTCGACGGTTGAAAAATGCCTGCTGTACTCCTGTAGATAATTTATCTCGTTACCTTGAGGGTAAATTAGCCCCTGCCAAGAGTCATATTTCCAACTGCACGTGCCGATTCTGAGAAGATTTTCTGTCGCCATAGTCAAAATGATAATGTCTTTTTCAGCCAGAACAACGGAACTGCAGCTGGAAGACACCTCCCTGTAAAGATTATGCCAATGATTCAAGTTTTGAGTGATCCCAGCAAGAGGAGATAATGAACCACCGACTATTGTTTTTAAGGATTTGTAAGAAAATTGTCAGAATCGTTGTGTAGTATTGGCTCATCTTACTTAAAGAGCTTGGAACCTCCTCTAAGTGAGATTGGACCTTCCACAATAAAAGCCCTTCTTACTGTCGAACAGAACAGTGAGCAGGGCTTTTATGTTTTTGAACCAACACACAGTCAACAGGAGACGAGCACACCTTATATTACTGAGTGTAGTTCAGCTGGATGGAGTGATCTTGTAAGATCGGAAATTCAAGGAAAATTTCATACCATTTTTTGGGTAATCAAGTTAGGATAATTTGGAAATATGTTGACTTTATCCGAAATAGGTTCAGGCGGTTCTAATGACAAGACAGATGCTTGGATCTTGGCATTCCCTTTTTGAATATAAATTATTGCAAATGTATAAGCACAAATAGAACGGACATAAAAAGCCTCTTGATTTTTTGAATTTTTTGCATAGTATAAAAA
>JAAXWV010000030.1:10147-10924 GCA_013334845.1 Candidatus Roizmanbacteria bacterium
TAGACATGCTTTTTGCTTCTGTAGTTAACACCATAATTATGCTTATTGGGCGGACGATTTCCGACCAGCCAATACCTTGTTAGATACTAAAAAGAAGTAAGGATTATAAAATGGGCTTTTCAAAATCAATAAAAGAAGAAGCATTAATAAGTTCAAGACGTTGCTGCTGTATATGCCATGAATTTGTCGGTTTGTATACCAATGTTCATCATATCGTACCAATAGAACAAAATGGCGAAGATATTTTAGAAAACGCTATAGTTCTGTGCTTGACCTGTCATGGAGAAGTTGGTCATTACAACAACAAACATCCTATTGGTAATAAATATTCTTTCTCAGAGCTTAAAGAACACAAACAAAAATGGTTTGAATGGTGTAACAATAATCCTTATGCTCCTTTGCCTAAGTCACCTATAGTAATTTCTCCTCATGAAATACCTCTTGGCTCTAAAGAATGGTGCCCTTTGTCCCAAATTGATCTATATAACAAGACTGACACCTTCTTATATCAATTATGGATAAAAATTCTTGTAAATTCCAGACAATTAGATCAAGAAAATGTAAATATTTCATTAGGCAATTCTCCAATGGATAGCAAAATGGAATTTGGAAACAAATATTTATTAGATCAGCAATTACTTCAGATAAACGCCGTAGATTCTAAAAATAATAAATGCATATTTTTAGTTATTGATAAAATAAATCCAAAAACAAGTTATTCATTTGGCATAACTATTAATTCAGCAAAATTAACTGATTATCGAGATTCATTATATC
>JAAXWV010000031.1 GCA_013334845.1 Candidatus Roizmanbacteria bacterium
GGGCGCCCAGGGGCCGCTGGATTTCGTCCTTGCCGGGTCAATGCGCCGGTAAATTGAGTTCGGAAACATTAGATAAATAAATCAAGCTATGTTCTCATTCATACTCAAATATCTCAAACTGGTCGGACTCATGGGGGTGGCCCTTGGGGTCTCCTATCTCCTGATGGGGAATGTGTTTCTGAATAATACCCCGCTCGTCCGGCCCAATGCTCCCTCATATATTGCCCAGAAACTCCTCGGGATCCCCACCCGTATCTCCAATTACGTTGCCTCCCTCTTCCGCCCCAACGTGAAAGAACTCCTCAAAGATGTAGCTGCTGTTCCTGTCGCGAAGGGTATCTATGCGAAGCAGAAAGACAATATGGCACTTACCGAGATCAATTTCAGCCAGATTGAGTGGATACAGTACCAGTATATCGTCAACGGGAAGCCCATCATTGTGAAGTATCCGAAAGGTCTCACCCCGCCTGCCCAGGCAGTGGTGGAGCAACTCTATAACGTCAAGCAGTAATTGACAACCTATTACATTTTCTCTAATATAAACTCATGTACATTGGTCCTTTTTATCTCGATACCAAGGAAATTTTTCTCATTCTCGCGGGGGTGCTCCTCACCGCCGCCTGGATCTTTAATATCCCCTTATGGTGGTTTGATAAACGGGTCCTTTTTACCCTCCTGGTTCTGATCCTCATCACCAAAGGGTTGCTCCCTTCTATTCATAATGAGGCTTTTTTCCTCCTGGCCATTGTCACCATCTTTCTCTCCCTGTATCTCTCGATCTTCCAGCTTGTCCTTTTTTACTTTATCTCATTTGTACTATTCCGGTTGATTAGGGTGATATAACATATGAAAATACATTTGACAATATTCAGTTTGGTTGCGCTATTCCTCGGTATTTTGTATTCGTATGGGGGGCACGCAATACCTGTTGTTGTGCATGCAACTACTGTAGCTTCAGATCCGGAAATCATTATTGCGGTAAATACTACCCAAGATCTTAGTGATGTTACAAACACAAGTCAGTGTTCCCTTAGAGAAGCGATAACAGCGATCAATACGAAAACTAATTTTGGAGGCTGTACCGCGAGTGACTGGAGTAAATCTATATATGGTATATCAGTACCCGCTGGGAATTACGTATTAACTATACTTGATACTTCACCATCAGATGAAAATGAAAATAAGACAGGCGATCTCGATGTAAAAGTGAGTATGGTGATAAAGGGAGTTGGTGCAGGGCAGACCATCATTGACGGTAACGGGAAAAGCCGTGTTTTTCATCTGCAGAATGGGGCTGATACCACTGTGACACTTAAAGGAATGTCAATTCAAAATGGGCTTTCAACAGAGGATTCAGGTGGTGTGAAGCTTTCTGGAGCAGGAGCGGTGCTTCTCGATTCGGTAGCTATCAAAAACAATACTGCAAAAACATACGGTGGAGCTCTTTATAACTTCGTTGCAAATTTGAGCATTTCGAACTCTACAATCAGCGGCAACACTGCGATACAGGGCTCTGGTGCAATCCACAATGGAGCAACACTAACAATTTCTGACACAACTATTGAAGGAAATAAATCACAGGCATCAGTGGGTGCTATCGGATCATACAGTGCTGGTTCAATATCAATTGGTAATACTAAGATCATTAACAACACCGCCACAGGAGATGTGGGAGGTGTGATCCTTGCAACGTCGGGAAAAGTTGTCGTCAATAATTCACTTATTCAGGGCAATGCGGCCGGAGGACAGATAGGGGGAGTCGATGTAAATTCATTGAATAACACGAAGGGCGATACGTGGTTTGACAATGTACAAATTACCAATAATTCATCGGGTACCCATATTGGAGGCTTGGGTAATTTCAGTAAACTGACACTGAATAATTCAACGATAAGCGGGAATACGGCCACCGATCACTCGGGAGGTATTTATACGGGAAACGGCACTGAGCTGAACCTCGTATCGTCGGCGGTAGATGGAAACAAAGCGGGCAATTATGGCGCTGGATTCTCTATTGAAGGAAAAGCGAATGTGGGAATTATTAATTCGACCATCAGTAATAATCTTACTAAAAAGATTGCAGGTATTAATAATTGGGGCGGCAATTTATTTATCAGAAACTCTACTGTAAGCGGTAATACTGCGTCATCAGATACAGGCGGGGGACTGCAGAACGGCAACGGTGGAGTAGCGACTCTAATCAATGCGACCTTTGCTAATAATAGCGCTGCGGGAGCAGGGGGAAGCATCTATAACTTAAGTGATGGGAGTGTGTATGTCATTAACTCCATCTTTTCTAGTATAAATGAAAACTGTAGTGGCAACGTGAATGGTATAGCTTCGTATGGAGGGAATATAAGTTCTGATTCGAGTTGCGGAAATATATTCAATAAAACTAATGATAAAAACAATACAGATCCCAAACTCGGCTCATTAAAGGATAATGGTGGGACAGCATTCACACATGCACTCCTTGTAGGGAGTCCTGCGATCAACAATGGGATAGCGGTGGCTGAAGTTACCGCGGACGAGAGAGGGGCTGCCCGAACGGATGGAAAAATTGATACCGGAGCGTATGAATATGGAGGGTCAGTGGCAATAACAACACCTACGCTATCTCCCACGTCCGGAAACGAGACAGGTTGTGCATTAAAGTCAAAAGGAGATGTAAACTGCGATGGGGTAGTGAATGGTGCTGATTATGATTCGTGGGCTGTACAGTACTCAAAATCTCAATACAATAAGGCGGTTGATTTCGATAATAACTCTACTGTAGACTTGAGAGAATATGAAATATGGAGATATACAGCTTTAAAATAATGAAAAAACTAACATATTTCAGAATAGGTGTACTCGTTATAGTAGGACTCATTTCTCTCATTGGCGGGTTCGCATACTTAAATTCGCATGTTTTTAAGTCTAAAGCTTCTGAAAATGAACTTAATATCAGTATATGGGGGCAAAAGAACATTGATCCCCGGTCATTAAAGATTGGTCAAAAAGTGATCGTCAATTTTTTACTTAAACCAGTATCTACCACCACCAAAATCTCAGCATTCAGTGTAAAACTGAGTAAAACCGGAGACAATTTTTCTATTTCCAGTATTTCTACGCCTCGAGTATACGGTACAACTATTTTTGAACCCAGTTACTTTACTCGAATAGGAGGTACGGGGACTGCTGCACAATATGTAATTAAAAAAACAACTTCACAGCTTCCCAATACTATTCTTATCCCTGTCGCAATCACTATCTTGAAAAAGACGAACCTTACTAGTTCGTCGCTTTCGATTTCAGCATCAGAGTCTCAGGTAGTTGGTCCGGTTGCCGGTTATGCTTACAATATCATCTCATCTGAGCCAGTGACTGTCAATGATCCCTCTGTCTATGCGTCTACTCCTGTCCCAACAACAATTACTCAACCATCACCAACTACCGATATTCCAGTCGATATCGTATCGCCTGGTCCGGTAGCTACATTATTCCCAACAACAGCTATTGGTCCGGACATGATTCGTCTTATCATGTCAATTCGCTTTCAAGGAGTGACAGAGGCTCCAGTCAGTCAGTTTAAGACGATTAATGTGCGAGTTGGTCTAGCGAAAAAAGGCGAGGATCCTACTTACAAACAGGTATCCTTCGCCGCTTCTGAAACGGGGATTTGGACAGGAAATGCTGATTTTACAGCCGCGGCTGGAACCAACTATATTGTATATGTAAAAGGTCCAAAACACCTTCAGAAAAAAATCTGCGATGCATTGCCAACAGAAGATTCAACAAAACCAGGGACCTATCACTGTCTAAATAATGCTATTACTTTGAAACAAGGAGATAACAACTTAAACTTTAGTGGTATCGCTCTGTTGGCAGGCGATTTACCTGATCAGAGCAATACTCAGCAGGGGCTGATTGATTCTACCACTTTGACGAGAATTACTACTTACTTTGGGAAAAAAGATGCTGCATCGCTTAATGTGGCGGATGTCGACATGAACGGTAGGATTAATACACAAGACTATGTTTATGTCTTGCGTGCATTATCAATAAAGTATGATGAGGAGTAAACTATCATTGTATATGGAACCAGAATATAAAACACAAACGGCTAGACTCCTTCCCCTCATCTTGCTTGTAGCTTTCGTGCTCTCAGGGGTTTCGGTGCTCGGTTATTATCTTACCCGACCAAAACAACCGGCAGCTTTCAATGCAAATACAAATGATAAAAACCAACCAACCCCAGTCAGTAAAGATATATGGATGACGATTGAGCCATCAATAAAGACAACGACTTACTCGGTATCAAGCCCACTTGTTCTTGATATCAGTGCTCAGGCAAAAGGAGTTGAGATTGGGGGATATGATGTACTTTTGGCTTTCGATACCAAAAATTTTGTAGTTAAGGAGGCAAAAAGTCTCGTGTCCGAATTCCAAGTATATTCCTTTCCTCACGAAGGATACTATTCCTTTACCGCTGCCCGAAATCTTACCTCCGGGGGAATAATCTTTGATGGAAACCCGGTACTTAGGGTAACGCTCCAACCAAAAAAAAGTGGTAACTACACATTCAAATTATTACCAGCTGTTAAGAAAGAAAAGACAAAATTTACTGATAGAACCGCTCACATTATAGTGCCAAATCTTAGCGAACTTCAGGTTGCAATTTACTGAAATATTCCAGTAGAATGATCATTACATGAGACGTTTTTGGTGTGTAAATTTATTCGTTTTTGTACTTGCTTTTGTTGCGTTTTCCCTCATTACGCAAGCCTCGTATGCTGCAACGCTGAAGTTTGACCAGACAAATATAAGTAAATCAGTTGGCGATACATTTTCTCTTCAAGTAATAGCAGATCCTGGCGTTGATCCGATTCTCTCGACAGATGCATTTGTTTTATACGATTCAAACCTTTTGGAGGCAACTTCTGTCACAGATGGTACATTATTTCCTTCAGTTAACAAGAATATTAGTTCAGACAAAATTTCTATTTGGGGGGTGATTACTGATCCATCAAAGAATATTACAACTTCAGGTACTATAGCAACTATTAATTTTAAAGCGCTAAAAGCGGGAACCTACACATTGACCTTTTTCTGTGATCTCACTTCATCTGATACTTCACGCATAGTGAAAGATGATGCAAACAATACGAATGTAATAACCTGTTCGCAAAGCGGAACGGCTGCAGTAACAATTACCGGATCTGGAAACTCTCCGACAGCCAATTTAACACTTACACCCACACCTACGGTGACCTCTGTGTCGTCATCCGATTCCAGCAATCCTACAAACACACCTACACCGACGGTAATCTCAACAACAGCTTCAACTGTTACACCTCCGACCCAATTACCTCAAACAGGCGGATTATTTGATATATTCCGTACAATCGCAATCCCCGGCATGATGTTATTAGTAATCGGTGGTGTGTTGCGGCTGTTGCATTAATATGACTATATATAATTCAAAATCCGGGCAAGTTCTTTTAATTGCGGTTATGCTTGTAGCTACCGTTATCACCTTCGTGCTTTCGATGGCTTTTAAATCAACAACAGACACAAGTTTGAGCGTACTGGAAAAAGAATCACAAAAGACGCTCGCCGCTGCAGAAGCGGCAATAGAGGAGGCACTTGAATCGAAATCAACTTCTGGAACATTTGCGAATCTCAATCTCGGAGGAAACTTGTCAGGCATTGATCTGGGTAAAAGCACCTTTGAAGTGATCACCGATACATCTTCAAGTTTTACGTCTCCGATGATTGAACAAGATGAGCAATATACTTTTTATTTGGCAGAGTATCTTGCAGATAGCATTGCCTTTCAAAGTGGAGCCCAGTCGGATGCAACCGACCTCGTGGTTTGTTTTGATTCGTCTTCAAATCCGGTGCTCGAGATTTCTTTGTTAAAAACGAATAGTGTAAAGCGATATGTGGTAGAAAACTCGTCAGATAGTCCAAAACGCATCAATAACGCCTCATCAAGTGCTGGATTGAGTGGAGGTATAACATGCGGTAGTTCGGGACTCACACTTGCTTATGTTATTCCGGGTACTGATATTGGGACAAATTCTCGAGTTCTGGTAGTGCGTAGCCTATTTGCGCCAACAAGATTATATTTTGGGCGTCGTACCGGAATTGGAACAGCACTTAAACTTCAGGGGAAGAAAGCCGTTTCTGAGGCCCAATCTACTTCTGGGGTAGTAAAACAAGTGCAGCTTTTTCAGTCATATCCACAGATCCCGTCAGATTTATTTATTACAAGATTTTAAAACATAATATGAAAAATATATTTCAATCAAAAAAAAGTGTTAAGTTTGCAGCTGTTGGAGTAGTAATAGTATTATCAATAGGTTTGATATATGGCGGTCTTAGATTGACGGGAACTTTTAGTCGAGCCTCTGATGCTGCGCCACGCGATGTAGTAATTACTGATACGACTACAAATTCAGCAAAAGTAACTTGGGCAACTGGAGAAGATACACAGGGGGTAATAGAGTACGGTACCTCACCCACAGCGCTCAATTCTTTTGCACCTGAACTCCAGAAAGGAAAAAGTCACAGTGTGGATCTCACTCTTTTGTCGCCGGGTTCGTCCTACTATTTTCAGATTCGCGTTGGTGAGAAGAAATTTGACAATAATGGAGTGCCGTGGATGCTGACTACTAAGAGTTCTGATCAGCCTTCAAATTCAGGACTACAGCCTACCTCGGAAGCATCGGTAACCGGTACCACACGCCGCACTGTTCAGACCTTGGAGATGCCCACTAAACCGCCGGTTCAAGTACCGACAAACGCTCCAGCCAGAGTCCCAAGTGAGGAAACTCGTATCTCTCCAACAGCAGTACTTAGTCCACAGCCCATGGCTTGTACCGAGACGAATTGTGACATGATTAAGCAAAAATTTGGGAAAGGTTGTACAACAGCAGACTATATAAAATGCCTGAAGAAGAATGTTACTCCAACATCGACACGGTGAGCAGGGGAGATGTGAAATTGGAAATCAGTGGTCAGTGGAAAGCGTAAAGTATTGAGTAGGAGTAATCGCTCCCACACCCTTGTCACTACGTTCCTCCTGCCCGACAAGCAAGGCGCCCAGCCTTGCTGCCGTTGCGGGCGCGGCGCAATGACATGTTTTTACAATTTGAGTATGAGTATTTGACGCCGTGTAGCCATGCTTGATATTTGTGCCTTTATTCCTCAGAAGGAGTCTGTTCTTTGGCAGGGATATTGAGGTTAGCAAGCTTTACAAATGGTTTGATACCATCACGAGTATCTTTCTTAATTCTCTTAATACATTTGGTGCAAAGCTTGATCTTAAACATCTCTCCATTTTCTACTACATTCACCTTTTGAAGATTGGGCTCAAAGATGCGTTGGGTTTTCGGAGCGCGTTTCTTCCATCGTCCTCCAGCTACTCCACGATGGTGGGTATGAGAACGTCCAAATAACACTCCTTTTCCGCAGTAAAAACAAGGCATATCTTAAAAATAAACAGGTAATACGTACTTTTAAAAAACGATATGTTATGATAACATAGAAGAATAGTAAAATCAACATGATATCATCCTTATTTTCGAGTCCTATTAGTTTCTTTATTGCAATACTGTCCCTGGTTGTTGCTATCACCATCCATGAGTTCTCTCACGCATATGCAGCAGAGCGGCTTGGCGACCCAACTCCGCGACTCCAGGATAGGCTTACCTTGAATCCGTTGCGACACCTCGATATGTTTGGCACCCTGTTTATCGTCCTTTTTGGTTTCGGGTGGGGGAAGCCGGTAGTATTTGATCCCTACAATCTTAAAAATCCTCGTCGAGATGCGGCCATTATCTCGTTCGCTGGGCCCCTATCAAATCTCTTTCTCGCAGCTCTTTTAGCCATCACTCTCAAACTATCCGTTCTTTTTCATCTATCATGGATGACTGCTTTGGGAGCATACATCTTTATTCCTATCATTAGTTTTAATGTGATGTTAGCTGTTTTCAACCTCATTCCCATTCATCCGCTTGACGGATTCAAAATTGTGGGGGGTATTTTGCCTGAAGATAAAGCACAAGAATGGTACGGATTGGAAAAATATGGGATTATTTTTCTGTTACTGATGATCCTGCCGTTGGGAAATCAATCGTTGCTCGGTATGATCGTGCAGCCGGTGATTTCTTTCATTCTTGGCTTTCTGATAGGCTATCCTTTCATATCGACTTAATCTTTAATAGTTCACCTTCGCGTTCTTCGTAAAGCGATGAGTTTTGTTCGAGCGCTCGTTTGGTGAAGAGTATTCCGTTGAGATGATCTACTTCATGTTGCACGATAATAGCCTTGAATCCGACAAACCATTCTTCTTTTGTCTCTCCTGCCTCAGTCTGGTATTTAAGAAGTACTTTCTTCGGACGGCGTAGAGGAGACCAAATACGGGGAATAGAAAGACAGCCTTCTAGAGCACCAGATTGTTTTTTTTTGGATTTCTTTGTTGAGGAAGTGCTAGGCTCTTCAATTTGGAGAATCTCCGGATTGATACAAACCGTGGTAGGGCCTGTTGGCTTCGGTTTCATGATAAAAATAGCTTTATTGACACCTACTTGAGTTGCGGCAAGGCCAACTCCCTGGGGATCAACCTGAGCAATAAGCGTCTCTTCCATATCGGCAATGAGTTTTTTCAGCTTTGAATCAAAGTTTACTACCTTTTGAGTTGGGGTAATAAGAACTTTATTCGGTACCTGAACAATCTTTAGCATGAGTGTATTATACTATAGCTTATGAAACTTTCCCTCTGTCTCGCTGTGTATAACGAAATTAATTTCATTCATTATCCCCTTGATTCAGCCTATGATTTTGTGGATGAAGTTATCATCGTTGATGGCGGATCAACAGATGGAACGATAGAAAAAGCGAAGTCCTATGGCTCCAAAGTGAAAATAATCTCTACCGATAATCTGCCTATGTTTCATATCAATAAGCAGAAGGCTCTTGAAGCGGCAACAGGCGATTGGGTTATCCAACTTGATGCAGATGAGGCATTATCTGATAATCTTAAAAAAGAGATAACTGAGATTATCAGAAATAACAAGGAACATGGAGCACATGACAAACTCCTGGTGGCCTACTGGCTCCCTCGGAAGAATTGGTTTCTGACCCGGTTTCTCACGAAGGGGGGTATTTATCCCGATTATACGATCCGGATGTATAAGCGGGGAGTGGCACATTTTCCCTGTAAATCGGTACATGAGAACGTAGAGATAAAGGGGGAGGTGGGATATCTGAAAAACGACCTGTTGCACTATGCTGATCCCGATTTTGCCCGGTATCTTTATCGATGGGTACGCTATGCAAAAATGGATGTGGCCTTTATTCTGGAGCGAAAAGAGAAGCTGAACTGGTTTTCCTATTTTATCTGGAAGCCTCTCACGTGGTTTTTTCTCACCTATTTCCGTCATCGGGGGTATGTAGATGGGTTCCCGGGGTTTGTCTTTGCCCTTTTTTCCGCCCTCCGCAACTGGATTATCTATATCTTTGTCTGGCAGGAACGACACAAGAAGTAGTTACACCCCTACCTTGAATTCAACCACATCGCCGTCTTTCATGATGTAGTCTCGTCCGGCGGAGATGACTTTGCCAGCCTCACGTGCCTTTGCCCAGCCACCTAGCTCCACAAACGTAGCATAGTTGCAGATATCGGCTTTAATAAAGTGCTTTATAAAATCCGTATGAATGGCGCCCGCGGCAAGTGGAGCAGAGGTGTCGACCGGAATTGTCCAGGCACGGACTTCCTTTTCGCCCGCAGTGAGGAAGGACATAAGACCGAGTGTTTCATAGGCTTTTTTAGCCAGCCGGTTAAGCCCTGTTTCTTCAAGACCATACTGCTGTAAGTATTCCTTTTGCTCCTCAGGGGAGAAGGCAACGATCTCGTTTTCCAGCTTGGCGCAGAGATAAAGGTAATTCGCCCCGTCATCCTGAACTTGTTTCAGGATCTTTTCAATTGTCTCTTTCACTTCTGCAGGCTTCATAAGCTGATCCTCAGAGGTATTGAAGACATAGAGAAGCGGTTTTCCAGTGAGGAGATTCAGATGCTTGATCTGTTCTTCTTCCTCTTCCGAGAGCCCCATTTTTCGTACCGTAACACCAGCATCAAGATTTGTTTTGACTTTCTGAATGACTTCATACGCCGCGCGTTCATCTTTGGTAGCGTTCTGTTTCGGCTCCCGTTGTTTTTTTACTGTTTCGAGATCGGCCAGAATGAGCTCGGTATCGATGGTCTGAATATCTGACACAGGATCTACTTTATTTGCTACGTGAATCACATTATCGTCTTCAAAAATGCGCACCACATGCACGATGGCGGCTACTTCCCGAATGTGACTTAAGAATTTATTCCCCAGGCCTTCTCCTTGGGAAGCCCCCTTCACAAGTCCGGCGATATCGTAAAATTCGACGACTGCCGAGACAAGAGTGGAGGTATGGACGACTTCAGCGAGCTTTGCCAATCGTTCATCGGGAACCTCGATAATGCCTACATTTGGCTCGATGGTGCAGAACGGATAGTTGGCGACGTCCGCCACCGTCTTTTTCAGGAGGGCGTTAAACAGGGTAGACTTACCTACATTGGGCAGTCCGACGATTCCGATTGAGAGATTCATATGGGGATATTATAACAGGCTAGAACATCAACTCATACCCGATCATCAGATCGCCGTCTTCGCGGATAAAGTCGCCCGTTTCATGGAAGCCGCAGGCGATATATTGGCGTTGAGCAGGAATAAAATCATCGTTTTTATTTGTCGATACGATTACTTTGGTGAACCCCTGCTTCTTGATTTCGCCAAGTGCGTGTTGTATTTGGCTTTTCCCATAGCCATTTCCTCGATACTCGGGAAGTATACAGTTGTGTCCGATTTCAGCGAGCG
>JAAXWV010000233.1 GCA_013334845.1 Candidatus Roizmanbacteria bacterium
TGCCATTTGTAGTCAAGTCTCTCAAAGTCGACATCATCATTGAATGCTTTACCGCTCCCATATCTACTCTCATGTCGCCATTATGGACTAAGATTCCGGTAGTCGGACTCCCCTCTTCGTTCAATGCACACTCCTTTTCATCAAAATATCATCTTCCGTTTTATCTCATCGAACAATATGGGGCCCGTCTTTACAAATATTTTCTTCCCTTCACTCAGTACCATGAGGACAAAATGAAACAACTCAATCGTAACATTATTTCTTCCGTTGTCCCCGAAGGCGTTACCGAAGATTTTTTTACAATTAACCGCAAAACTCCAAAGTATATTCTCTTTCTTGGCCGTATGGATATACATCAAAAAGGCATAGATCTTCTTCTTGAGTCATACGCGAGAATTGCGGACAGAATATCATACCCACTTGTGATTGCTGGAAATGGACCCGACGAAACTAGTGTTAAGGAATTGGTATACAAAAAGGGTTTGAAAAAACAAGTTACCTTTATCGGTCCAACCTACGGAGATAAAAAACGCAGAGTCCTTTCAGAGGCAGCGTGTGTTGCTTTTACCTCACGATATGAATCATTTTCAGTGTTCGCACTCGAGGCTCTTGCTTCCGGCGTTCCGTTTGTTTGCTACGATATACCCGGACTCTCCTGGATCAACACACCATTCGTTAATAAGATCAAGCCTTACGATACAACTCAATTTGGAAACGCTATTGAACAAGTGTCGAGCAAAAAAAACGTTGGTTTAACTTCCGGACTTCGATCATTCGCCCGTAAGTTTACATGGGAAAAAACTGTAGATAAATATGAGGCGTTTTTTAATACTATCGTTCATCAAGAAACTTACAAATTTCGTTTGTCACACAACCACCTTAACAGATGAAAGACGTGTTTGTAACCAAACCTTATGTTCCTCCGTTATTTTCCTATATCTCGCAGCTAAAAAAAATCTGGAAAAGCCGACGGTTCTCAAACAATGGCCCTCTAACTATAGAGCTTGAAAATAAGATAAAAGATCTTATTGGTGCAAAGCACGTATTTTTTGTCACTAACGGTACTATAGCGATCCAGATGTCCCTTCAGGCACTGGGGATATCAAAGCAAGTGATCACCACACCCTTTTCATTTGTAGCAACTGTCAACTCGCTGCTTTGGGAAAAATGTAAACCAATTTTCGTTGATATTGACCCTCACACACTTACGCTCAACCCGCGTCTCATTGAAGCAGCAATCACTCCCGATACGCAGGCGATTCTCGCAGTCCACGTGTACGGGTATCCTTGCGATGTAAAGGCGATTGAACATATCGCACGCAAGTACAATCTGAAGGTGATCTACGACGCAGCCCATTCCTTCAATACCTATCTCCATCAGGAATCAGTACTTAACTACGGAGACATCTCAACACTCAGCTTTCACGCCACTAAAATATTTCACACGGTAGAGGGGGGAGCTATTGTAACCAACAACGATGAAGTAGCTGAAAAAATCAAACTTCTTAGAAGTTTTGGAGGTTCAGATGCGCATTTTACTACTCTCGGAATAAATGGAAAAAACTCCGAGCTCCATGCGGCGATGGGTTTATGCAATCTTAACAACATTGATTTGATTCGAGCTAAACGAAAGTCTATTTATCATTTCTATTTGAAGAAGCTTAAACCACTTAGTGTCTCATTTCCTCAAATTCCCGAATATTTTCATTATAACTATATCTATTTTCCAATACTATTTGAGACCGAAGAAGAATTATTAGCAATTAAATACGCACTGGAAAAGAAACGAATATATTGTCGACGCTATTTCTACCCGGCATTAAATACCTTACCACATGTAAAAATGGTGACCGACTCTCTCTGTCCTGTTGCCGAGTCTATAGCATCACGCGTGCTGTGTCTTCCGTTGTATCACGACTTGCCGATTCATGTGGTTCATATGATCACGAAAACACTCAAGGAACTGCTTTTACGGAAGGCTCCTTCACCGGTAGTTACATCGGTTGGTGTAGCACAAAATGTTTATAAATCAGCAGATATCTCGTTATGATAATCGATAACGTCATTACAGAATCTCTCAACAACAGACAGTATCTTCGAGCCGATGTGAAGGTACAGGGTGACAAATGGAAACGGGTATTTTTTGCAGTTAGCAACAAATATAGCAACTATGTGTACTATGATAGTTCTCCGTTTTTAGCTTCATTTTTACTTCCTGCCATGAAACAAAAAGAGGACATAACAGTTAAGGGAATCATCTCTTCAAAAGTTTCCCGATCAATAGAGGCTGTAAGTGAACTCGTGTCGTCGTGGCGCACCGGTTTTTATAAAGTACAGGTAAATGTTCCAAACGCTAGACCAGATGGAGCACACCCTACTGCTGTAGGTTGCTTTTTTACCGGAGGTGTCGATTCATTTTATACATTTCTTAAGCATCGGAGCGAAATCACCCATCTCATTATTATTCATGGCTGCGATATTCCATTGAAGGATAAAGAGTTTTTTTCTATTGCGCTCGATACGGTCAAGAAGGTTGCTGCTGAGACAAAAATAAAGGTGATTGTAGTTGAATCAAATTACCGCGAAGTTATAGAACCGCTTCTTGAGTGGGAATGGGAACTGGGAAGCGCTCTAAGCGCTGTAGCATTGTTTTTGAGAAACGGCTTTAAGAAGATATATATCCCAGGAGGGATGAAGTATGACCAGCTGTGCCCTTATGGTACTCATCCCGACCTGGATCCGTTATGGTCAAGTGAACGGTTAAAAATCGTGCATGACGGTTGCGAGTTCAGTCGTCTGGAAAAAGTAATGCATTCCATATCCAAATCAAGTCTCGCGTTGCGTCATTTACGGGTATGCTGTTATATACTGAAAGGAAAATATAACTGCAATAATTGTTTC
>JAAXWV010000234.1 GCA_013334845.1 Candidatus Roizmanbacteria bacterium
GATGAGGATTTTAGGCGAATTTTTGTAGAGACTTGCCATGGCAAGTCTCTACGGATGGCAAGTCTCTACGGATGGCAAGTCTCTACGAATGGCAGGGGGGAGACGAAGGGTGAAATTTTTTTTGCAAAGCCGGAACTTTTTATCCCCGCCTGAGTAAAAGTAATTAGAAACAGAGTGTTTCAAAAGTTTTTAAGATTTTGATCAGAAAAGGAGTTAACAATGCCAACATTTAAAGTGCCCAAAGCGGATTTGATGCTTAAATATAAGCGGGTATTTGAAATAAGTATCATTATTTCCCTTTCTCTTTTAATAATTGCTTTCAAATTCTTCCAAATTATAAAGTCAGCTTATTTAGGTGCCAATTCATAAATCATGTCTGCAAATTTTTCTACACAATCACTCTCAGTTTTCTCTGGATCGTCTAGCACTGATGACAACTTCTCAATATTTTTCGTTATTGTAGGATTGTTCTTATTACTTTCCTTCCACTCGGTAACACTCACTCCCAAACGACGGTTCACCGTTTCTTCCGTTTTTTTCTTCTTTCGCTCTCTCCATTCACCATGAATCAAAGAGATCACCCTTTTTAAAAACCTCTTTAATTCAGTAAGTTTTTCATCATTCCAATTCAAGCTACTCCGATTCGTCGATATCACATCAGGAACAAAGTCATCCACAAAATCTACCTCCAGCCAGCCGGATAAGTATTGGTAGAAATAACTCGAACCCTGCACTGGAAAAAATTCGGCGAGATTCACGAGCTTTCTTCTTGAAAAAAGAGTCACTCCTCGAATATCGCTTCTTACCGGCTTATCAAAAAGGATGATCTTTCCCTTAATATCTTTTACGAAGTCAAATTCCTCTCCCATTCGTTCGATTCCAAACTCTGGAAAACTCCAAGAAAATTCTTCTAATCTTCCTTTCTGGACATATCGAAGCTCATTATCAATTTCGGTATATTCCTCCGATGGATTCTTTCTAATATACACTCTGAAGGTTTCATCAAAAACAAAATAGTTTGAAATACTTTTTTTAATTGAATCTATATCAAAATCTGATTTTTTAAATATCTTTGTAAGTGTTATCTTCGTTCCTTTTGATATCGAAGGATTTTCCAAAATAGCAAACGCAGGCTCGTAGTCACCCGACGATCCTTCTATCTTATCCCAATCCATTTCAAACCGGACGCCTTTCCCTTCGTGAACTGTTTCGATTTCTGCACAGCCAGCTATACCAAAAAAGGCCAGTTTACCAATTCCTTTTTTTCCAATCGAAAGCCGCCCACATTTGCTTTGTTCATCATTGATTCTTTTCTTTCGACCAATTCTGAGGTACTTATCATTGATTTCTTCATATGACATTCCGAGGCCGTCATCATATACTATTATCTTTTTTTTATCGCCTTCAATAAAATCAAGATTCACACGAGATGCACATGCGTCATAGCCATTCGCAATCAATTCCGCAATTACAGGAGGAAGCGTCGAATAAAGCTTCGCGCCCAAATCATCAATTACAAGCGGATTAAACGACATTCGCAACGGCGATCTTTCTTTATCTTCCTCCATGGCTTTCAATTATGGCTTTGGCGAGCTTCTTCGCATATAAAGGCGGGACTGCATTCCCAATCATCCTGGCAATCGCCCTATTGCTATTACCGAAAAACTTATAGGATTTCGGGAATGTTTGCAAGGTCGCCCCCTCCCGAAGAGAAATTCCTCTATTTTCCTCTGGGTGTGCAAAACGGCCGTTTGAAACACTCGGGAATTTCGTCGTAATCGTCGGTGCCGGCTTATCCCATGACATCCGCCCATAAGTATCGGAAAATGAACCGTCTCCGTTCCGCTTGTACGTTTTCAGTTGAAGAGACGATTTCGCCCACGCATGTCGCGACCCGCCATTCTTAGGAGTCATAGCGAGACGCTTCAGGTTATTCTCCGACAAAGCTGCGGATGAGTGCAAAAAACCCGTGCCATCATCATGACCTGCGGGTATCTTTGGAAACCCGTTATTTTTCCCAATAAAATCAGCTACTGTGGGACAAGAATAATCTGGCTTCGGAAATGGCGCCTCATTGCTAAGTCTCGTCGCTATCAGGGAAAATCGTTTCCTTGTTTCAGGCACGCCGTACTCGTTCATATTCACTACTTCATAGTGAACGGCATATCCGCGCTTTTCCAAGTCCGAAACGAACCTATCAAGGCCACTTTCCTTTGTCTTCTTGAGAATTCCCGGGACATTCTCAACAACCACATATCCAGGGTTATAGTACTTCACGAAACGATGAAATTCATGAAGAAGATCTTTTGATTTTTCAGACTTATTTTTTGTCGTCCGAATAATGGTCCAGTACTGACACGGACTGCATCCTATCAGGATAAGATCGTCATCGTTTTTTTTGATTCCCGTTTCTTTCGATAAATCCTCAGTTTTCATCAATGATACATCCGCAAGTATGTATTTCGACCCCTTTAGGTTAGTTTCGTAAGTCTTCTTGCAGTCAGGATCAAAATCAACGCCGGCAATAATTTTTATGCCGGCCTGCTTCATGCCGAAACTCATTCCGCCGCCGGAACAGAAGAAATCAATAGCCTTCAGTTTTGTTTCTTTCATATCTTCTTCTGAATACACCCGTTGTCATTCTATCTGAAAATATGACCGCTAGCCAGAAGCCACTATGAGTCCACATTCTGACTATTTCGCGCGACGATTATACGGCGACTGATTTGTCGGCTTGAGACTGATGTTTTTCTCACTCGCCTTCGTAGCGACCGAACCCGGAGTCCGCCCGAGTTCAAGCCCGATAACCCGCGTTGGCGTATTCCCCTTCGCAAGCTCCCGTAAAGTCCGAATATCACCTGCCGACCACGCCTTCCCGCTATTCCGATTATACTG
>JAAXWV010000235.1 GCA_013334845.1 Candidatus Roizmanbacteria bacterium
GTAACGCAGATAAACTAAAGTCGGGGAAAGCAAAAATTACTACCGGACTTATCGGTTTCGTAATCCTGCTGGTGGCGTTCCTCGCTGCGAAACTGGTGGCATATGTCTTCGGTCTGGGAGGGAACGTTTTAGAGACGAAGTGAAAATATCACTGCTAACAGCTATAATACATAGATATTAATTTTTTATTAACGATCACCTGTGTTTAATTTATCTCAGGAACCTCCTATAATAATCTCCGTTGGCGGTAGCCTCATTGTTCCCAACGGGAACATTGATCATGAATTTCTCTCTCGACTCAATATCTTTATCCGGGAAAATGTTAAAAAAGGGAAACGATTCTTTCTCGTTGCTGGTGGAGGAATGACAGCCCGTCATTATCGCGACGCGGGAAAGGCAGTAGTTGGAACGATGAATTCGGAAGATCTTGATTGGTTAGGGATACATGCTACCCGTCTCAATGCTCATTTGCTGCGTACCATTTTTCAAGATATTGCTCACCCCCGCATTATTGAGAACTATGACAAAAAATTATCTAATTGGAAAGAGCCTGTAGTTATCGGTTCTGGTTGGAAGCCTGGTTGGTCAACAGATTACGACGCGGTAGTTCTGGCACGCGATTATGGGGCCAGTCTCATCATAAATCTCTCCAATATCGATTGGGTATATGATAAAGATCCCCGCACCAACAAAGATGCTAAAATTATTAAAAAAATTACCTGGGAAGAGATAGAGAAAATTATAGGAAATACATGGACTCCAGGATTAAATGCTCCCTTTGATCCCATCGCTGCACAACTCGCTAAAAAACTGGGACTCACCGCTATTGTTGCGAATGGTATTGATTTTGCAAATCTCAATATGATTGTGAATGGCGAAGCATTTAAAGGTACAGTAATTATGCCCTATCGGATTGATGCCAGCTTTTATGATCGTGAATATTATGCGGGCAAAAAGGGTGAGTACCGGCTCGGCCATGTTGAGTCAGTGTGGGGGACAGTCTATCACCGGATCAAACACCTCTATCGGGCTTTCCTCATAAAAGTACTTCTCAATCCAAAAACCTGCCTTGATGTTGGATGCGGTACTGGTGGCCTCGTATGGGCCCTGCGCATGATGGGTATTGATGCTCACGGGGTAGAGATATCGGAAGACGCACTCCACTTGGCAGAAGATGATGTTAAGCCATATCTTCAAGTAGGCGATATAACTCACTTACCTTTTGAAGAAAGCTCCTATGATCTCGTGCTCAGCTATGATGTGCTGGAGCATGTTGAGGGGGCGCAGATTAAGAAAGCAGTTCAGGAAACAATTCGTGTATCTCGTCGGTTCATTCTCCATAAGATTTATACTCGAGAAAATGTGTGGATCACCTATTTTCATAAGCGGGATTTCTCCCACGTGTCCGTGCATACTAAACGATTTTGGCAACGGCTTTTTAATGAAAACCCGCAAATTGCATTGGTGCGAAGCTCCTTTATTCGATTGCCAACTTTTTTTGAATCTGTTTTCCTCCTCAGAAAAAAATGATATTACAAAAAGTTATTCTCCATAATTTTCGCAATTTAAAAGCTGTTGCGTATAATTTTCATCCCTCTCTTACCGTGATTATTGGAGCGAATGCCCTTGGAAAAACGAACCTCCTTGAGTCAATTTATTTTTCTATTTCCGGATCTGGATTTCGGGAATCTAAAGAAGAGGAATTGGTGAACTGGGAAGAACTCGTCATGACTACAGATACTCGTTGGATTGATCGAAATATTCAACACGTTTTTCTTCTCCAATTGGCTAAAAAAGAAGGGACGATGGAAAAGAAATACTTCGTTGACAAAGTACAGAAAACATCACAGGGCTATCGGGAATTTCAGACAGGAGCAGTATTATTTGCTCCAGAGCATGTAGATATTATTACGGGATCGCCGGAAAAACGGCGTGATTTTCTCAATCGGTTGATAAGTCTGGTGGATCCGGTATACAAGCGAAATCTATATAACTACGAGCATGCACTTCGTCGTAGAAATAAGGTACTTGAGCATCATTCTGATCAAACAAAGCTTCGTGAAGAGCTTATTTTTTGGAATAATTATCTCGTTGAACAGGGTGCCTATATCACTCGAAAACGGGTGGAAGTCATCGCCTATCTCAATGCACACACTGTCTTTCAGGATCGTCAGTTTCAGGCAAAATATACACCCAATGAGATTACTCATGAACGACTTGAACAGGCATTTCAAGAGGAGGTTCGTTGGAGACGAACAGTCGTTGGGCCTCAGAAGGATGATTTTAGTGTTTTTCTTACGGAAAACAGTGAACGGGAGAATGTTCAGATGTACGGTTCCCGGAGTGAACAGCGTCTAGCTGTTTTTTGGCTGAAATTAAACGAGCTGCTCTTTTGTGAAGAAGTTCTCAAACAGAAGCCGCTTCTCTTACTTGATGACGTATTCTCAGAGCTGGACACCCGAAACAAACGGGTCGTATTGGAGCTTATAACCCATTATCAAACGATCATTACCACGACTGAATCAGAGTTGCTTGAGCTTACCGGAATGGAGAAGGAGACGATACAGTTTGAGAGAGTCAATGATTAATCTATCTGCCTATTCTCTTTTCACTTAAACAAGAATACCGTTGGTGGTTCGGCGATAAGTTTTTCGCGCCATTCGCGAAGGTCTTTTATACTGACCCGCTTATGAAATGATTTTACCCGGTCGCTGTCGATAATCCGACCATATTTATGCAGCCCGTTAAGTGCATGGTTTAATCGTTGACTTGCAGAAATAAGGGTTGCTCGTTGTTTTCGCTGTTCTTTAGTAATGTATTTCTCAAGAACATTTTCGGTAATCTCTTCGAGTACTTCGCGAATGACGGTCTGATAGAGTGTACGTGCCTG
>JAAXWV010000032.1 GCA_013334845.1 Candidatus Roizmanbacteria bacterium
AAAAGGCGATGGAACTGGGGGCCCGGGATATCGATTTGCTGACGAAAAATTTGATGGAGAATATACTCGTGGCACTATAGCTATGGCAAATGCAGGGCCTAATACCAACGGGAGCCAGTTCTTCATCATGCATGCCGATAATCCACTTCCCAAAAACTATGTTATTTTCGGGAAAGTTTCCGAAGGGCTTGATGTGCTTGATAAAATTGCAAATGGCGAAGTTACTCAAAGTGCTTCGGGAGAGCAGTCAAAACCAGTTCAGCCAGTGAGCATTACCTCAGTGGAGATCGTCGAGAATTAATAAGAGTTATAGTATAATTTTGGCTATGTCATCATCAAATGATCTTACAAAAGAAGAGACAATCCATCTTTCACACCTTGCCAATCTCCCGCTTTCTGACGCTGAGGTTGGGCAGTTTGCAAAAAAGCTCGGTGAGACCGCTGAATATGTAAACAACCTCAAAAAGCTTCCAACTGATAATGTAAAGGGGACTGCTAATACGGCCCAAATAAAAAATGTATATATGGAGGATGGTGAAAAAAATGAGCGTGGTTTGACAAAGGAAGACTTGGGACTCAATGGCAAAAAAAAGGAGAACTGCTTTGTTGTTAATAGAATAATGTAATTATGGATTTACTGGGTAAAACAATCAAAGAACTGAAACAGATTTTGGCTGATAAAAAAATATCTTCCAAGGAGCTGTTTGAGTATTTCGAAAAACGGAGAAAACAATATAATACACAGGTTAACTCATATATCACTGATATTTCCTATGAGGAGGCGGTTAAAGACGTGGGCGAGGGCGCACTTTCCGGGATTCCTCTAGCAATTAAAGACAACTTTTGTATTAACAGGGTTCGCACTACTGCATCGTCCAAGGTACTTGATAATTTTATCGCTCCCTATAACGCGACTGTAATCAATCGTTTAAGATCAGCAGGTGCATTGACTTTGGGGAAAACAAATATGGATGCGTGGGCGCATGGGTCGTCCACAGAAACTTCCGATTACGGCCCGTCAAGAAATCCGTGGGACACAGATCGAGCACCAGGAGGATCCTCAGGTGGATCTGCGGTTTCCGTATCTGCATACCTTTCACCAGCAGCGATTGGTTCTGAGACAGCAGGATCTATTCGACAGCCGGCTTCCTGGACGGGTGTGGTTGGCTTAAAACCTACTTATGGCCGTGTTTCGCGCTACGGTGTAATCGCCATGGGATCGTCGCTTGATTGTCCGGGCCCATTTTCCTTGAATGTAGAAGATTCTGCCTATATCCTTCAACAACTGGCAGGTAAGGATAACTACGACGCCACAAGTTCTGAGCACGAAGTACCCGATTATATCGCTGAGATGAAGAAAGAGAGAAAGATGACGATTGGGATCGCCGAAGAGTATCTTGAAGGATTGGATCCCGATGTGTTGAAATCTTTTGAACAGTCTATAGAAGTGTTCAAAAAGTTAGGACACACTATCAGAAACGTCAAGTTGATATCACCTAAATATGCAATTTCTGTTTACACTATTATCCAGAGAGCTGAGGTTTCTTCCAATTTAGCTCGATACGATGGCATTCGCTACGGCAATGACCGGAGTTATTTTGGCGAAGAGGCAAAACGACGAGTTATGTTTGGCACTTACACCTTGTCGTATGGATATTACGATGCGTTTTATAAAAAAGCACAGAAAGTTCGCACTCTGATTATGGAGGATTTTAAGAAAGTGTTTAAAGATGTAGATGTGATATTTGCCCCAACCACCCCAGTCACCGCTTTGAAGCTCGGCGAATTTGCAAAGTATCCGTTCTTCGGAGAGATGATGGATGTACTCAATGAACCGGGTGCAGTCTCGGGTATTCCGGCTATCAATATCCCCACTGGTTTAGACAGGAATAATCTGCCAATCGGTATGCAGATCATGGGAAACTATTTTGACGAGGGCACTATTTTGAATCTTGCTCATCAATTTGAAAAAGAAACAGAGTATTTTGGGGTGATAAAGAAGGGATTGGAGAGATATAGGTAGAGAATTTGTAAGTTTGGAAATTGTACGGTGATTTATACATTGGATCCCCGCGCCGTGCCCGCCATGCTAGCCATACTTGGCGTTGCAGGCAGGTTCGCGAGGATGACGGGCAATAAACATTGATGAACAAATACACACCAGTAATCGGACTTGAGATACACGTTGAGCTGAAGACAAAATCTAAAATGTTTTGTCAATGCAGTGCCGATTATTTTGGACAGGAACCCAATTCACATGTATGTCCGGTATGTCTCGGTATGCCGGGAGCTTTGCCTGTACCGAATAAAAAAGCAGTTGAGTGGACCATCCTTATCGGGAAAGCGCTCAAATGTTCGATAAATAAGATCTCCAAATTTGACCGTAAACATTATTTTTATCCTGATCTTGCCAAGGGTTATCAGATTTCTCAGTACGATGAACCATTAGCCGTAGGAGGATATATTCAGATGGGCGAGAAAAGATTCCATATCAATCGGGTGCACCTTGAAGAAGATACAGGCAAGCTAACTCATTCCGGTGAGAACACACTTATTGATTTTAACCGTTCCAGCGTGCCATTGGTAGAGATCGTGACTGAACCTGATTTTGACAATGCTGATGATGTTAAGGCGTTCCTTGAGGAACTCCACACTATCATTCGCTATCTCAATGTGTCAGATGCCGATATGGAGAAGGGGAGTATGCGCCTAGAACCGAATATTTCTGTTCGCCTCACTGGACAGAAAGAGCTACCGAAGTATAAAGTTGAGGTTAAAAATATCAACTCGTTCCGATATGTGAAATTGGCTATTGAACATGAAGTAGAACGCCACATCAAACTTCTTGAGGAAGGCACGATGCCGAAACAGGAAACGCGTGGCTTCAATGAGACAAAAGGGGAGACATACGCTCAGCGATCTAAGGAAGAAGCTCAGGATTACCGATATTTCCCCGAACCCGATATTCCTCCGATGTCGTTTACTGATGAATATCTTGCTTCTATTTTTTCTCAGCTCCCCGAACTCCCTGCTGAAAAGCTCAACCGATATGTCAGCGAACTCGACATCAAACAGGATGATGCTTTTAATCTAACTCGATCTGCAAGCATATCAAAATATTTTGAAGAGGTAGTGAGAAAAGCTTCTAGTAAAGAGCTAAACCAGAAAATTGCTAATGCCATTGTGAACAAGCGACTGTCGATCGATATGGATGCGGCTGATTTTGCTCAGAAAGTAGTCGAACTTTACAAACCAAAAGAGACCGATGCGACACTTCTGAATTCGGTATCTGAAAAAGTCATTGCGGCAAATCCGAAGGCGGTTGCAGATTACAAATCGGGTAAAGAGACAGTGATTATGTTCCTCGTCGGGCAGGTGATGCGGGAGATGAAAGGCGCCGCCGATGCGAATACGGTGAAAGAAGCTCTGAGAGAGAAATTGAAGTAATACTCCGGATTGATGAAGTTTACGGATGCTTTACACTATAGATTGTCCCATGAGTTTTGCTTTCAGCCTTCAAATAGGGAGGGCTTCCACATTCTGCCAATACCTGATTCCTATATCGGTTAGCTAATACCTTCATCGCAGAAGACACGAGACCGGGCTGGTTATTATCGCCGGCTTCTGTAGCATGTATCTTCGCGCTATCGATTTTCTCCTGTGTTTTTACCGCCACATAAAAGGTGTCGACCAAACTTAACGGCTTCCTATCAGTTTGCTTTGCTTGTTTCGCTATGGCATCCAAAAGTACGACCTGATTAACATTGCTCACCTCTTCCCAAAGGACATCCATAAGGTGGGGATGAGAGCGCGCCGCTTGTTTAACCCGAACTAATTCCGCACTTTCAGATGCCCTCCCCCTTCCGACATTTTTATCATCTTGAGTAAGCACATGCATTAGCCCTGTAAATAAAGAGGACATATTATCAAATAGAATTGTCTGAATGGTCAGGGGTCTATCGTCCCCCAGGGTATCAAGATATGTTTTAATTTCTTGAGCTCGCGAAGCAATTAATTTCTCTTTGTAGGTTGAAGATGAAAATTCACAAGTCATAGCTGTTTATTTCTTAAATAACCTAATCGCTGAGTAGTATTTAACCAATGAAGCTATTTATATAGGCTATTATCTTTTTAGCATCCACACAGCAGCACTTACCAGTGGAGCATTTTCCGCTTGGCTTCTCACTTTTTCTGCATCTATACCACTAGCCCTTTGCTCCCAATGGTATATAAGATTTTGAGATTCAATAGCACTGAGAAATGCCTCATCTAAAGAACCTCCAGAGCTCCATTGTATAGCAAGTGTGTGGGGGATAATACTTGCATCAAGACGGGCTATTTCATTTTGTAACATAGGCATAAGGTTACTCCAATTGTTGATGTATATTTTTAATGCACTTAAATTAGTTTATGAAAGTATAGATCCCCTTTCGTCGACTCTACGACCACTAGATAAAGTACTTCCTAAAATATCGCGAAGATGCTCCGTCGTGTCACCTACCAATTCGTCATATTTGACTTGGCTTCCAACGTGACTTCTATGATCTGCTATCTGACTCTGCCGCCTCATCATACGATCTAGAAAGTTGCCGTATGCGGTTTGATCGTATCCCATACAATCTCTAATACCGGTGGATATTGGGGAAATATTTTCTGTGCTCATAGTCGAGTATTATAACACAAAATTTATCGTTCACTATATTTATCTATTTTTGAGTATAATGTCTCGTATTTATTGCCTGAAAATAGTAAAATAGACTATGTCATTTGTTCATCTCCACGTTCATACAGAATACTCGCTCCTAGATGGGATGTGCCGTATCAAAGAACTGGTAAAAAAAACCAAAGATCTGGGGATGAATGCTATTGCGATCACCGATCATGGCGCGCTATACGGAGCATTTAAATTCTTCATCGCTGCAAAGGATGCGGGTATCAAACCCATTATCGGCGTGGAGATGTATAAAGCCAGCAAATCACGATTTGATAAAGAAGCGGATGAAAAGCAAGATCAGTATCATGTCGTACTTCTCGCGAAGAATTTACAGGGCTATCTAAATCTTCTCAAAATCGTGAGTGCAGCTCATCTAGAAGGATTTGAAGACAAGCCACGAGTCGACTTCGAACTACTGAGTAAGTTTCATGAGGGAATTATTGTTTTATCCGGTTGCATGGAGGGTGAGATAAATTCGCTCCTCATGGAAAACCAGAAGAAAGAAGCTGAAAAGGTAATTAAAAAATATGTCGAAATTTTTGGCCCTGATTTTTATCTTGAAATTCAGCATCACAGTAACGTAGAACATATTGAAGAGATAAATCGAGATGTTATTGCTCTTTCACGCAAGCTTGGTGTACCGATTGTCGCTACGAATGACGTCCATTATCTTAATCCCGACGATGCATACGCTCAGGAGATCCTGCTCTGTATCCAAAGCGGCCGGGCCATATTTGAGAAAGATCGTACTCTCACCATGATCGACTCACCGGATTATTACCTTAAATCTGCTGATGAGATGACTTCGCTCTTTGCTGATTACCCCGAAGCGATAGAAAACAGTGTGAAAATAGCCGATCAATGCAATGTCGAGATTCCCTACGGCAAACTTATTTTGCCAAAGTATCAGGTGCCGGAAGGGGTCACTCCTGAAGATTACCTACGGGAAATGGTAGAAAGTAAACTGGAACGGGTAAAGCAGTACCCTCCCGATACAGTAAAAACACGCATTGATTACGAACTTGGTATTATTAATCAAAAAGGATATGCTAATTATTTTCTCTTTGTGCAGGACGTAGTAAACTGGGCGAAAGATCACGGAGTTGGAGTCGGACCGGGACGAGGTTCAGCTGCCGGCTCGCTCGTATCGTATGTGTTGAGAATTACCGATATTAATCCCCTTGAGTATAATCTACCGTTCGAACGCTTTCTGAATCCGGAGCGTCCCTCGCCCCCTGATATCGACCTCGATTTTGCAGATACCCGACGTGATGAGGTACTTGCTTATGTGCGTCAGAAATACGGAGAAGAACAGGTTGCTCAGATCATCACCTTCGGGACGATGGAGGCCCGGATGGCAGTCCGTGACGTTGGTCGTGCTCTGGGTATGTCGTATTCTCAGGGAGATCGTATTGCCAAAATGATTCCACCACCCGTTCAAGGACATCACACCAAATTAAAAACACTTATTGATGAGACTCCGCCGCTTAAACTAGCATATTCAAGTGAGCCCGATGTTCAGCGAGTACTGGAAATTTCTATGAAAATAGAAAGTCTACCACGTCATTCCTCAGTGCATGCCGCAGGCGTCATCATTTCAGACAGGCCGCTTACTGAGTATGTGCCGCTTCAAAAAGATCCAAAAGAAGGTCGGATCACGACGCAGTTTGACATGTACTCTCTTGACCTCAATGCTGTGGCTGAAAACAAGGCAGTAGGATTGGCAAAAATAGACTTTCTTGGACTACGTAATCTATCGATCCTCGAGGTAGCTCTTCGTCATGTGGAAGACACCCATCATGTCAAAATCGACATCCATGAAGTTCCTCTTAATGACAAAAAAACCTATGAGCTTATTGGCCGCGGAGAAACAGTGGGAGTCTTTCAGCTAGAGTCGGGGGGTATGCGCAGATTAGCCAAAGATCTTCAACCTGAGAAGATTTCTGAGATCACCACCATGGTTGCGCTTTATCGTCCCGGTCCTATGGATCTTATTCCTATGTTTATTGAGGGAAAAAAACATCCTAATAAAATAAAATATCTACATCCGCTTCTTGAACCTATCCTTGGGGAGACATATGGCGTACTTGTCTACCAGGAGCAAGTTATGGAAATGGCACATACTCTGGGGGGGTATAGTCTGGGAGAAGCAGATATTCTCCGACGGGCCATGGGTAAAAAGAAGGTGGAAGTAATGGAACGAGAACAAAAACGGTTTGTCAAAGGCGCTGAAGAGCGAGGTATTTCCGCAAAAGTAGCGGCGGAAATTTATGCTTTTATTCAGAAATTCGCCTCATACGGTTTCAACAAATCACATTCGGCAGCCTATGCTATCGTGGCATACTGGACAGCTTACATGAAAGCAAATTATCCCGTAGAGTTTATGACAGCCTTATTATCGGCTGAGTTGCATGGCGTTGCCGGCCCGATGCGTGAGATAAAGATGGCTACGGTTCTGGAAGATTGCCGCCGTATGAAAATAACCGTGCTCTCTCCAGACATTGACAAATCGGTACTCGATTTTTCTATAGAGGGTGATTCGATCCGTTTCGGGCTATCTGCGCTGAAAAATGTCGGAGAATCAGCAATAGAGTCAATATTGGAAGCTCGAAAAGAAGGTTCGTTTAAGAGCTTTAAAGATTTCCTTATGAGGGTAGATTTAAGAAAAGTGAATAAGAGAACAGTGGAGAGTCTCATTAAGTCGAGTTCTTTCAGTAAATTTGGAAATATGGCCACACTACTTGATTACTATCCTAAAATTGTCAAGGATGTGGCAGATAGCAAGGAAGAAAGTGACAAGGGGCAGTTTGCTCTTTTCTCTCAAACACTTGAACAAAAAGATGTAAAAGATACTTTTTCGCCGTTGCCTGAACTTTCGGTTCCTGTATTGACTCAATACGAAAAAGAGGTGATCGGTTTTCTTATCTCTAGAAATCCGCTTGAACAGCACGGTGAAATCATCGAAGGAAAAGTAAATAAGAAGCTTGGAGAGATCCAGGAAGTTGATAAAAACAAAACATTCGTTATGGCGGGTGCAATAAGCGGAAAGAAGATTATCAAAACAAAAAAAGATAATTCTGAGATGGCTTTTCTCAATATATACGATGAGACAGGCACGCTTGAAGTAGTGGTTTTCCCCAAAACATACGCGAAACTGAAAAATCAGCTGGAAATGAATCAGGTTTTATTATTCAAAGGGAAGGCGAGTAATCGTGACGGAAAGATGAGTATCCTTATGGAAAATGCGATCAACCTTGACCAGCGGAAAGCTTTTGGAGGATAAATATTAAATAATTATTTATTGACTATCATGACGGGAAGTGCTAAAATGAGCACAAATAAGGGTATCCGATATGTTGATAAGGGGGGTGACCTGCGTCATCAAGACAAGTTGAAAACCCCTGAGAAACGCAGCAGCGATTTTGATTACATGCGGTACATGAATATCGGATTTTATCTCATGATCCCATTACTAGCAGGTGTATTTGGAGGGTTGTTTATAGACAACAAACTCCACACAAGACCTGCCTTTGTTATATCTGGTATTATTCTAGGTGCGATAGCAAGTTTATATAACTTGATTAAATTGACGAACGAAAAATAAATGTTAAATATCAGTATAAAAGCGGAGCCAATCGCTGAGTTTTTTGGATTCCCTATCACGAACTCTCTTTTAACTTCATTTATTGTACTAGCGATTCTTGTAGCAGTTTCCCTATACTATCAAAAGCAACTCGAAAGGAAAAAGAAAAGTCGCATTTTTTATCTCATGCAGTATGTGATTCGAGCCATCTATAGAACCTTTGAGTCGATCAATAAAGAAAAAATTAATACCCTTTTCCCGTTGGTGGGAGCCTTCTTTTTCTTCATTCTTTTTCAGAACTGGTTTGGGTTGTTGCCCGGTGTTGGAAGTATCCTCGTACCGGAAGCTGAGCATGGAGCAGGTGAGGCAGGTAAAACTATGATTCCTCTTTTGAGAGGAGGGAATGCTGATTTGAATACAACATTGGTATTGGGTATAGTCGCCGTTATCGCCATCCAATACTACGGAATTAAATATTTAGGTTTAAAGGGATACATCAGTAAATATATCAACTTCAAGGATCCAATTAACTTCTTCCTGGGACTTTTGGAAATCGTCTCGGAGTTTTCCCGTGTCTTATCATTCTCATTCCGATTATTCGGTAACGTATTTGCCGGAGAAGTGGTATTATTGGTTATTGCATTTTTGATACCGGTATTGGCATCGTTTCCATTTTTTATTATGGAAATATTCGTTGGTTTTATACAGGCGTTAGTATTTAGTATGTTAGTATCTGTATTTTTACAGATTGCAACCGCGAAATCGCATTAACGATTTCTCATGAGGAAGGGGGTGACAAAATATGAATACAGAAAGCATGAAAGTCTTAGCAGCCGCAATTGCAATCGCAGTTGGAGCAATCGGGCCAGGTATTGGTATCGGTATGATCGGTGCGAAAGCAGCTGAAGCTTTGGGCCGCAATCCTGAAGCAGAGTCAGTGGTCCGAACCACCACTATTTTGGCACTCGCATTCGCAGAGGCTATCGCTATTTACGCATTGGTAGTAGCATTGGTATTGAAATTTACATAAGAATAAATGGAAAATCTAGGAGTAGATTACAAATTGTTGATCGCACAGCTGATTAATTTTGGTATTTTCTTTTTCATATTTACCAAGTATGCCGCCCATCCGTTGATTAAAATCATGGATAAGGAGAAACAACAGGAAAAAGAAAAAGAACGGATCATGAAAGATCTCGAGTCCAAAAACGAACATATGAAAGAAGAAGAGCGTGTTTGGCGCGTGAAACTTCAGAAGGAGCGTGACAGCATTATTGCTGAAACAAAACAAGCCGCTGAAGATATTCGCAAAGACATGCTTGAAAAGGCCACACAAGAGGCTACTGAAGTGATCGCCAAAGCTCATAAACAAATTGCTGAGGAGAAAGATCAGCTTCATAAAGATGTACGCGAACGGACGGTTGATCTGAGCATGTATATCATTACTAATGCACTCGGAGAGTATCTTACTTCCGATCTGCAGAAACAGCTTACCGGTCATATTATTAATAATTTGGGAAAGTCGATATCGAAGTATGAAAACTGATCCTCGGTTCGCCAAGCAGAAGAAAAAGATGATACAAAAGCCGACAAAGGCAATTGTGCGATCTACGTATCTGCTCAACGACTCAGAGATTGGAGAACTTCGACAGCTTTTTCCGATAATGGGTGATTTGCCCGTAGAAAATTCCATAGACAATACCCTCTATGCAGGAGTAGTTGTTCTGGTAGGGACAAAACGAATAGATTTGTCGTTATCACGGGGGTTACAAAATTTAAAAAATTTCATTTATGAAGGACGTTGACACATACGTGCAAGAAATTGAGCAAGATGTTAAGCAATACAAAGCACAGGCAAACCAGGAAGAAATTGGATGGGTAACACAGGTAAAAGATGGTGTCATTACCTTAAGAGGGCTTGACTCCGTTTCTTATGGTGAACTTATTCAGTTTGAGACTGGCGTTGAGGCGATGGTGATCGAACTCATGGAAGCAGAAGTCGGTGCAATCGTATTGGGCGACTATCTTAAGCTCAGGGCAGGTGATGTGGCACGTGCAACAGGGCGGACACTCTCTATTCCTGTATCAGATGAAATTTTAGGACGGGTGGTAGATCCTCTTAATCATGTCCTCGACGGAGGAGCGGCGATTAAATCAGAGGTATATCAGCCTGTTGAAAAAGTAGCTCCCGGAATCGTCTATCGTAAATCGGTCACTGTACCTCTTCAGACCGGAATTAAAGCCATTGATGCCCTCATTCCCATCGGCCGTGGACAGCGTGAACTCATTATAGGCGATCGTGGAACCGGTAAAACTACTATTGCAATCGACGCAATTCTCAATCAGAGAGAAGAAAATGTAATCTGTATTTACTGCGCAATCGGGCAAAAGAACTCAAAAATAGCCTCGATTGTTGATCTGCTTAAGTCACATAAAGCCTTGGATTATACGGTAGTCGTGTCTGCTTCAGCATCTGATCCAGCCGC
>JAAXWV010000033.1 GCA_013334845.1 Candidatus Roizmanbacteria bacterium
CTAGCAGTGCACAAGGGGTTAACAAGAAAGAGAAAAGTTAATTTCATTCGTTGGTATTTTTATCTCAAATCTCCTTACTTTTTTAACTAAAAACCAACGCGAAATGGCTATTATGCCAAATCCAATTGGTTCACCCGTCTGAGAATCAACGGCAAATACCGTCGTGTGACCGAGCAAGTGTTGTATGACATCGTCTTGAAAATCAGGGGTTATCTCCAACACTCCAAAAGCACTTGCAGCGATTGACACCCCATGGTCGAGATAAGCTTGTTGTTCAGCGGTGAGTGAGTCGGTTATTTCACTGAATTCAATGGTATGAAATACGCCAAACCGAGTGTGGAGACTTTTCGTTTAATTGAAGACCTGATAAATGCTCTGATTTCAGTCGTGTACAGTGTTCAATAAGTGTGTAAAAATAAATAGTAATAAGGAGGTTCTTAAAAGGAGAAGGGTCGCCAGCAGAAACGGTGAGTAGAAATATGCATTCGCTCATTATACACTAATTTTATTTTTCTATTTTACTCCCATTCCATAGTTGCTGGTGGTTTGTTTGAGATATCGTAAACAACCCGATTGACTGCTCGTACTTCGTTTACGATTCGAACGCTCATTTTGTCCATCACCTCATATGGTATGCGGGCCCAATGTGCACTCATGGCGTCTTTTGCCTCAATTGCCCGAATGGCAATTGTCTCGCCATACACTCGTTCATCACCACGAACGCCGGTAGTTTTGAGACCGGTAAAGATCGCGAATGCCTGCCACAAGGTAAGTTCGAGGCCGGCATTTTTTACTTCTTCTTTGACGATCGCGTCGCATGCACGAAGGATGGCCAGTTTTCGTTCGGTTACTTCGCCAATTATTCTAATGGCTAGGCCTGGGCCGGGGAAGGGTCGGCGCTGTACGATAGAGTCAGACATACCCAAGAGAGAACCTGCTTTTCGCACCTCATCTTTATAGAAATTTCGCAATGGCTCAACAAGTCCGAGCTTCATATTTTTCGGCAGGCCTCCCACGTTGTGGTGACTTTTTATCTTGGATGCATGTTTGGTGCCGGCACTTTCGATAATGTCCGGGTAAATAGTTCCCTGTACTAAAAAGTGCGCTTTGAGCTTTTTAGCCTCAATTTCCAGTACTTTGATAAATGTTTTGCCAATTACTTTTCGTTTTTGTTCAGGATCTGTGACTCCTTTCAGGTTCTTTAAAAAGAGTTTCCCCGCATGGACGATCTTTACATTCATACGATAATGGGTTTTAAATACTTCCCGGAGTGTCTTTGTTTCATCTTTGCGCATCAGGCCCGAGTCAATGTAGATAGAAGTGAGTCGATGGCCGATAGCTTTATGTACAAGGAGTGCAGCAACTGATGAATCAACTCCTCCCGAAAGCGCGCAGATTGCTTTTTCTTCTCCAATTGATTCTTTTATATCTTCAATCATATTATTTACATACTCCACATCTAATTCATGTTTCTGAAAGTGAATATTGCAGATGGTGAGGAAGTTCTGTAAGAGCACTTCACCAAACTGGGTGTGAACTACTTCGGGGTGAAACTGAATCCCATACATTTTTTTCTTTTCATTCTCGATAACTGCATAGGGAATTGTTTCAGTCACACCGGTCGTTTTGAATCCTGGTGGTATTTTGACGACTGCGTCCCCATGAGACATCCAGACATTAAGATCCTGCGGTAGCGACTTGAGGAGAGGAGAAGTGAGGTCGGTGATGGTGAGCGTTGCGGGTCCATACTCCTTTTTCTTGCCGGGCTTTACCTCGCCGCCGAGAAGATAGCTAATAATTTGTTCACCATAACAGATGCCGAGTACAGGGATATTAAGTTCAAAAATCTTCTTATCGATAGTGGGAGACCCTTTTCCATATACGGAGGCAGGTCCGCCTGACAGGATAATTCCTTTCACATTTGTGGTATGATCAAGCACGACTTCGGGATTTACTATAACTACATCGCAGCCCATTTCACGAATACGGCGACCGATCAAATGGGTTGTCTGTGAACCGAAATCTACGATTACAATCATATGTTTGTTTGTATTTGAGCTATTGATAATGAATATTGTTCTGCTTGATTATAGTGATAACATAGAACAGTAACATAGAACCAATTCGGATGCAACGGTTTCATGTTTCTTGTTTTATGTTATTTAATTGTAATTATCTCCCGGTCTGGTGATCAAAATATCGTGCGGGTGGCTTTCGATAAGCGATGCCTGGGTAATCTTCATAAATTTCCCTTTTTCATGTAATTCGGGAACCGACTTTGCCCCCACATAATACATCCCCGACTTGATGCCGCCAACAGCCTGTTCAATGAGGCTTTTGACAGCGCCTTTTACCGGTACCAAGCCTTCTACGCCTTCGGCTACCATCACTCGGTCTTTATAATCTTTTCCATGGAATTCGTCTTCTGATTTGATTTCAGCTCCTTTTTGCATGGCGCCGACCGAGCCCATACCTCGATATGATTTAAACGTGTATGTCTTGGTAGTGTCTTTAAATACACTCTGGAAACGGGCAGGTACCTGATTGTGGTGGAGTTCAAATACATCTCCCGGAGCCTCGATACAGGAAGCAAAGTAGCTACCCATCATAACGGTTGAAGCTCCAGCAGCCAATGCCTTCACCATATCTCCCGAGTATTTTATGCCACCGTCAGCGATGACCGGTACTCCATGTTCGTCAGCTGCACGACAGGCTTCCATTACGGCGGTGATCTGGGGAACACCCATACCTGAGATGATGCGGGTGGTACAGATTGCTCCCGGTCCCATACCGATCCGTAAACCATCTGCTCCAGCGTCAATCAACGCCTTCGCTCCGTCATAGGTGGCGATGCTGCCGCCGATCACATCAACCTCCGGGTAAGTGGCCTTCACATATTTAATAGCTTCAATAATGCTTTTAGCATATCCATGAGCACTGTCAACCAGAATAACGTCAGCTCCGGCTTTCACTAGCGCAGCAGCACGGTCTTCAAATCCGGTACTTGCCCCAATAGCAGCTCCTACAAGAAATCCGGCTTCTTTCACTTTTTTTACCTCATCAGCTTGCGTCTCAATAGTTAGGTTTCGGTGAATGATACCGATACCGCCACGTGTGGCGAGCGCGATGGCGAGTTTATGTTCTGTCACCGTGTCCATAGGAGAAGAAATGAAAGGGAGTTTGAGGGAGATATTGCGAGTCAGTTTCGTTTCGAGGGAAATATCTCCACGGGAAAAGTCACTATATCCCGGAACGAGTAATACATCATCAAATGTCAAACCTTCCTGTTCAAGTACTTTATTATTCGTAAAAGCCATAGTGATAATAGAAATTGATAAAAGGTGTGTTCCGGTTATTGGGGCCATAATGAAGCGAGGAAAGAAGAGACAGCGGAGAATGTAATGTTACTAGCTCCATATTACATTATACCCGAAGAATAAAAGAAAACAAGAGAAAATGTCACCCTACAGTCCGTTTTCGATCTCGATAAGTCGGTTATATTTTGCCAGACGCTCGCTTCTTGACATAGAGCCGGTTTTGATAAAATCTGCCCCGGCACCATAGGCAAGGTCGGCGATAAATGAATCTTCTGTTTCTCCTGACCGATGAGACACGATCACTTTCCAGCCAGCCTGCTTCGCCATAGTTATCGCTTCGGCTGTTTCGGAGACAGAACCGATCTGGTTGAGCTTAATGAGCACCGCATTGGTGGCGTTCAACTCAATTCCTCGACGAATGCGTTCAGGGTTGGTGACATAGAGATCGTCGCCAACGGTTAAAAATTCATCATTCGAAAAAGCTGTGAATTTCTGGAACTGTGCCCAGTCATCTTCGGCGAACGGATCTTCAAATGAAATAATGCGATAGGTGCTACGAAGTGTCTGGTAGTAATTCATTAGTTCATCCCCGGAAAGTGTTTTCCCCGTCTTTTTCATCACATAACTCCCGTTTTCAAAAAACTCAGTTGAAGCAGAATCGAGGGCAAAATCAAATTCACGACCGAGAGAATAACCGAGTTTTTCGGCCGATGCCTTGATTGTTTCCAGTACCTCTTCATTTGAAGAAAGGAGGGGTGAGTAACCACCCTCATCGCCTACCAGCGTCTGAAGTTTCTTTTCTTTCAATGTTTTTCCCAGCTGTTGAAAGATCTCGGCGGCGACTCGTACTGCCTCAGAAGGTTGGGTGGTAGATGGAGAGATCATAAACTCCTGAATATCAAAGTTCCAGTTCGCGTGCTTGCCTCCGTTAATGACGTTTACCATAAGTCGAGGGAAAGCAGCAGAATGAGCTGAAAAATAGTAGTCGTGGAGGAATCTCCAAAGCGGTTTATTTGCAGTATATGCCGCTGCTTTGGTAACTGCCTGTGATACCGATAGTATAGCATTCGCACCCAAGTTTCCCTTATTGCCTGTACCGTCTTTGTCGAGCATTTTTTGGTCAATTTCTTTTAGCTGATCTACTTCCATGCCAACTACAAGAGGAGCAAGGACGGTGTTTACGTTAGCTACTGCCTGCAACACTCCCTGTCCGAGGTGACGCTTGGAATCGCCGTCGCGAAGTTCGACCGCTTCATGGGCTCCTGTTGAAGCTCCCGAAGGTACAGATGATGAATGAATAGATCCGTCTTCCAGTTTTACAAAAGTGCGAACAGTAGGTTTTCCCCGGGAATCGAGAATCTCAAGTGATTGAATAGAAGTGATTTTCATAGCCTCATTGTAGCAGATTTTGTAGCATATAGTCCATTGCACACCTATGAGAAATCAGTACACTAAAAAGGTGTGAACACCACAGAATATTATCTGGCTTTTTCCCATTTCTTGGGGATTGGCCCCATGCGTTTTAAGGATCTATTGACACAATATCATACCCTTGCTGTAGCGTATGCGGCTCCACTTTCAGAGCTTGAAGAAGTGATTGGAGTGGGAATTGCAGCGAAGTTTCAGAAGTTTCGCAACTCGTTTTCTCCACGGGAAAAGCTCCGGGAACTTTACAAGAAAAATATCCAGGTTATTACCCGGGAAGATCCTCTTTTCCCCCCTCAGCTATTGGAAATTCCCGATCCGCCCATCTGTCTCTATGTAAAGGGAGATATGACGAAGTTCAACTTCGAGTCAGATTTTTTTATGGGAATTGTGGGGACTCGTATGCCTACTTCCTACGGGGCCCAGTTAACAAGTCGTTTTAGTCGGGAACTGGTGGAGAACGGAGCTGTAATTGTGTCGGGTATGGCAATGGGTGTAGACGCAATCGCCCACATGAAGGCGCTTGACGCGGGCGGGTGTACAATCGCGTTCCTCGGGTGTGGAGTAGATGTAGTGTATCCTCTTCAGAACCGGTCGCTGTACGAGCGGATTATTAGTCAAAAGGGACTGGTGATCTCGGAATTTCCGCCCGGTATGACTGTACAGAAAGGGCTTTTTGTGGCGCGAAACCGCCTCATTTCCGGCTTGTCGCAGGGAGTACTCGTAGTTGAGGGAGGGGTAAACTCAGGCTCACTTATAACCGCCCGCTATGCGGCCATACAAGGAAAGGATGTATTCGCCCCACCCGTTCCCTTGACTTCATCACTTTCGGAAGGGCCAAACATACTTTTAAAATCCGGAGCAACTCTCGTGACAAAGGTTGATGATATTCTTGAAACATATCAAAAGAAACCAGTGGCACCACTTCCGAAGCCACTTCCTCAGTTGAGTATGGAAGAGCGAAGTATTATCGATGCTTTGCGAAGAGAAGACCAGGATAGTAACGACCTCTCCCATTTATTGGGGGTCTCGATTACAAAACTCCTACCCACCCTTTCTCTTCTGGAAATTAAGGGATTGATAATTAATGCAGGTGGGGGAAAATATCGACTGAAATCACGTTAGTGTTTCGGATGAGGGAGGTAATCACTCCAGGGGATATAGCCGATTAAGATGAGAATAGCTAAGCTCATAATTTCAAGTAGCATTCCAGAAAAATGGGAGTAGTGAGAGGCAATAAGCACGCCTAAATTGGTAGTTACATGATGGGCAACGCTAACCCAGATGGAATAACTAAATAGTCTGCCAATAAAAAAGCAGAGTGCAATGAGTTGTACTGAAACTTCGGCTACACCAGCCGCGATAAATACTTGATTGGAGGGGATCGGTAAGAAAGCATAGCCAATAACGAGCGGAATGGTGATATGTTTCTTTTTGGTGAGGAATTTCCCGAGAGCTTTGTAATTCTTCTGAGTGCGAGGGCTGAGACGGGGTCGGATAACTGACCGGCTAAGTGAGGCAAGAATAAGACGTCCGATTACTGCCGCGGTCGCTCCCAAAATTACCGTCGGCACCATCTCAAGGTGATACGTGATATAAAAGAAGGCGAGAATTGACCAGGTGGCCGGCATAAAGGCAGGAACGGCGTTAATTCCAAGAACCACGAGTGTCATGATGATATACGTTTCCGGCATGGGATTTATTGTAACAAGGTTTCGTTTACTGATCCAGAGCGAGTTGGAGATCGGCACGGAGATGAGAGATGTGGTGATTTTGCTGAGCGATACGATAGTTTGTTTCGATCATTTCGCGATATCGCTGCTCGTTTTGTAATAGATTAAGCGTCTCTTTAGCTGCAGAAGCGATTCGCTCCCGTTGAACGAGTTTGAAATCTTTACGGGATTTCATTTTGTCGCCAAGAGTGATTACTTGATAGCCTTCCTTTTTGATAGTCGCTTTAAATACCGGATACTCGAACACAATCAGTGGCTTTTTAGCCCAGAACGATTCCAGAAGCTGATTGCCGAAACCTTCGAGATACGAAGTGTAGGTCACGAGATCAGCATGAGGATAACAATCCCAAAATGAATATATTTTGATCCCATTCGTAGTTTTTCTGGTAAGTCCAATGTGCTCTGCAATCCACAAAAACCGGACACCAAGCTTTTCTGCATAGTGTTTAAGTTTGCGGAAATAGACCTGCTCATCTGCCTCGATAAAATTGGGGAGAACGAGCACGACTCGGGAATCCTTCGTGATAGGACGCCCATTAAAAGTGAATGGGGCAGATTTGGTGAGTGCTTTTTGAAGGTGATGCGCGTATAGAATGGCATTTTCGATTGCTTTTCGCTGAACGATGCGGGTAGCGTGAAGTATGAGAATATCGTGTTTATCGATTCCAAAATAGGTACGAAAATCGGAGTTATAGGTATCGATTGCTGAGGCAACCGAAGAATCAAAGTCAATATAGTCACCACTAATCTGATGAGCTTCAATACCGCGTTTCGCTTTTAAACTTTCATAGGCGAGTCCATTAATTACCTGATGTTCAAGAATATAATCGCGCCGTGGAGGTAAAGCATCAAGGGTATGTTGAATAAAATCGTAGCGCGGTTTTGCATATTGCTCCCGCTCCCAGAAAAAATCATGGTGCACCGCGATCACTTTAGTAGGAAAATGGTCAAGGGCTTTCAGAATGCCTGATGATGCAGGCAAGTGAAGTGCGAGGCTCAAAATATTGTGAATATATATGAGATCTGGTTTCACGGTTTTTAGCACTTTCAAAGTCTGACGATAAATTTTTTCTTCCTCGGACTGGTAGAGAAGCCAGGCGAGGTGAGAATCAAGAATTTTTTCCTCAAAAAACGTTTCCCGCAAAAAGGCAGCCATCCGGCGTTTTACGTCGAGCTGAGGGAGAAGATGAATACGGTTTGATTTTCCTGCACGAGGATCATAGCCAGTGAGAAAATGCACTTCATGACCCATCTGTGTAAGAACGCGCTCTCTCTTTTCCATCTCAAGGGAAACTCCATCACGTTCACCAGAACGGAAGTGAATGAAGAGAATTTTTTTCATAACAGGTCTCTATTATATCCTTTTTAGTGAAGCTTTTTCAAGATATCGTGTTGACTTTTTTTACGCGCCGAAGGTATTTTTCTTCTGTTTTGCCAGGAGTCTGGAGAAAGATTTCGATAAACTTTTTTGCCTGATCTAGAGTGATATAGTCGGCAGGAAGCGAGAGGCAATTGACATGATCATTGGCACGACCATGTTCCACTTGGTGGTCATTGAATCCCAACATACAGAGGACGCCGGGATAGCGGTTGGCGGTAATAGACACACCGATTCCCGAACCACAAATGACAATACCACGATACTCTTCCGGATTAGTTTGAATTGCTTTAGCTACTTTGCTCGCGAAATCAATATAGTCATCCTGAGCATCGTATTCGTATGGCCCCATATCCTCAACTCGAATGTTTTTCTCCTGAAGATATTCAACAAGTTGGTTTTTGAATTCAAATCCGCGGTGATCAGCGCCAATGAATATAGTCATGGGATCATGATAGAATACGTGCGGGATAAATACAATGGGGATCCATGTCCGAGAATTTAAAATTAAAAATTTTATATACTTTCCTCATGTTCGATACCCATTGTCATCTTAATTTCAAAGCGTTTGAGGGGAAGGTCTCTCACCTTATTCAGGCTGCCTCTCAGGCAGGGGTCAGTCATATCGTCGTTCCCGGCACCGATGTAAATACGTCACTTAAAGCGTTTGAGATAGCACACGAGTTTTCTCATGTCTATGCCGCAGCCGGCATTCATCCTCATCACGTTTTTGAGATATATCATTCTGGTCGAGGGGACTGGACAGATGAACTGCGTCGCATTGAAAATCTGCTACAGGACGAAAAGGTAATTGCCGTTGGAGAGGTGGGCATAGATAGACACGAGTACGGAAAGACTAAGTACGGAGAATACCGAGTAGATGAAGCCTTTGTCCGGTTACAAAAGCAAGTACTTACCGCTCAGATAGAGCTGGCAATTCGTCATCGTAAGACACTTATCCTCCATAATCGGGAAGCAAAACTCGATATTCTTGAGGTTCTTGAATCTGTATGGAAGCCTCAACTGGCGGGACACACTGTGCTTCACTGCTGTGAGCCGAACGATGATCTTCTGAAATATGCAAGGAAAAAACATATTTTTATCGGAGTTGATGGCGATGTAACATTTTCTCCGGAAAAAGAGGAGTTTGTGAAAAATATTCCGATGGAGCTTCTCGTACTTGAGACGGATTCACCGTATCTACTGCCCGAGCCGCTGCGTAAACAGAAGATGTATCCAAATAAACCGGAAAATATTCCCGTAATAGCTTCATTTATTGCTGAAAAACGAAAGTTGGGGGTTTCGGTTATTGAAAAACAAACCCATGCTAACAGTCTTCATCTATTTGGGCTTTTACCATAAAAAGAGGGTGATCACTATCGCACCAAGAAGCCCCGTAGCATACGATCCTAAGAAATAGCCAATCCCTCCTCCCAAGATAAAGGTGCCGATCATGAGAAAGACTGAGGTTTCGCCTTTCATGGACATAGCGAAATGAACGACCATGATATAGATGGCGGCGAGTGCAATATAGAGAAACAGATCCACCTGATTAATTAAGAATTAATAATTAAGAATTTTCCAGTGTTATTTTTAGTTCTTTTTTCATTTTGTCCAGAGAAAAATCGTGGCTTCGTGCGCGGGCTTTCTTTCCCAATTCCTCCCGAAGTCGATTATTTTCAACAAGTTTGACAATCGCTTGAGCGATAGCACCAAAATCCTCTGGATTAACAAATAGCGCGCTATCTTGAGCTATTTCGTGAAAAATGGGGCGGTCGGCAAGGATCGAAGGGGTACTAAAGTGTGCAGCTTCAAGAAAAGAAAATCCAAACCCTTCATCACGGGAGAGAAGGAGGTTGCAAACGGCGTTTTGATAGAGTCCAGTCAGTTCTTCGTCACTCACCGACGGAGGAAAGATGAAGAGAGGATCATCCTTTACCTCCCGGCAAAACTGGTAAAGTTCCTGCTGTTCGGGATGGATATACTGCGAATCCCACTCTTTGTTTACTGTCCGTTCAATTGTTTTTCCCACAAATACACACCGGATTTCAGCCAGCTTTACCGCACGGGCGATATTCACCAGATTTTTATTCCATGTTGCGTCTCCGACATACAGGACATATGGCTTCGGGGGTACTTTGGCGAGCGAACTTGTTTCCCCGAGGGTTGAACTCAGACAAGGGTAAATAACGCTGATTTTACGCGTATCAACTTTGAGTATTTTGTGAATATCGGCCTTACTCGTCTCCGAATCGGTGATGATCTGGTCATAGTAGCGGAGCGCCTGCCGGTTGAGCCAGACGTTGAGTTTTCCTTTGAGGCCGAGCGGGAACTGATGAGGGTATTTAAGGCGGATAAGGTCGTGAATGACGGCAATCTGACGTTTGGCAATTCGGGTAAGAGAGAGCGGAGGCTTGATCGGATCGAAAAACGGGTTGAGGAATGCGGCGTTGGTGGGAATTTGTTTGACGGATGCGGTAAAGGTAGCTTCGGGAAGGGCAGCACGGAGGATCTGGAGGTAGCGACCCACCCCCCGGGCACGGCTGAGTTCGTCGGCTACCGTCGGGTCATAGATATAGAGGGACATGAGAACAGTATAGCAGGAGAGTAAATTTTTAATTTTTAATTTGAAATTTTTAATTAAATTCAATGTAAAAATGAGAAATTATTACCATACTATCGTCATCCCGATGAAAATCGGGATACAATCAATAAACAAGGTAATTATCCTTGTGAACGGAGGCTACCTTCTCCATTTCATATATAATTAATTTTTGAGGCTGGCAACTTGATAAAAATACATATCTGATATATAATATTCACTTGCACGTTAACAATTTAT
>JAAXWV010000236.1 GCA_013334845.1 Candidatus Roizmanbacteria bacterium
ATATAATATGCTTTTGATGTGGGATCAAACCGCTCTATCGCATACCGGAGCATAGTGCGCGGCATTGTCTGAAAATACTTATCGAGAAATTGTTTTTCTACCACGAGATCCTGTTTCCCTATCTCCCGCAGCATCCATCCAACTGCTTTGTGAATGAGGTCGTGTTTGTCATAGACTAGTATTTCGGCAATCGCCAAGGCATCTTTGTACTCCTTGTATTTGATAAACCAGAATGTACTTAAGACACCGACCCGCTTCTCCCACAAATTGGTCGAATGAGCGAGTTTATAAAGAAGTGATTTATCTTTTGTTAAGAGGTGATTCCCGAGCATGCGCGGGGCTGATAGGTCAACTAAGTCCCAATTATTCACAAAGCGGAGATTATGCAGATATAGATCGATGATTTCCTGTTTCACTTCTTCAGTTGCTTTTGGATATTGCTCAATGAGGATAAAAAGCGCGGTGAGTCGGCACTCATGTATGGGACTCTGGAGCACTTTCTCCGTCTCCTTTAGTGGTAGAGTTTTAAACTGTTTTGCAATTTGTCGCTGGACAGGCACTATAAGGCCCAAAAACCGGTCGCCTTCTCCATATTGCCCTTTTCCCGTCTTAAAAAAGCGCATAAGCAATTTCGCTTTTTCAGGGTTTGCCTGTGATTGTATTTCCCGAATAAGATCTAGATGCATGTCTGCATTATAAATGAAATGTGGTTATAATAGAGCTATGAATTGGATATTTTTCGCTTTGCTCTCAGCTTTTTTTGCGGCGTTGACAGCAATACTTGCGAAGATCGGCATCAAAGATGTAAACTCGAATTTGGCCACAGCCGTTCGGACTATCGTCATTCTCGTTTTTGCCTGGGGCATTGTGTTTTTCCAGGGGACTTATAAGCAGATACCTTCGCTGTCTCGTTTTTCTCTCATTTTTCTCGTTCTGTCAGGTTTGGCGACCGGTCTTTCCTGGCTGTTCTATTTTCGAGCCCTTCAGCTGGGCAATGCGTCACAAGTTGCCCCCATTGATAAACTGAGTATCGTACTAACCGTCATCCTCTCGGTATTCATACTCGGAGAGAAGGTAACCATCCCCCTTCTGATTGGTGTGGCTCTGATGGTCGTTGGCGCCGTTATTGTCGGATATGCAAGGTGATTATTCCCATGGAAAATGAATGACTTCGTTTACTTCGTCGAGTGAAAAATCGGGAGCAACTTCTGATTGCGGCATAACAAACAGACAGGCTGTGTAGACTGTCGCCCCTTTCCCCTCTAAATACTTTTTGGCAACACCCAGGCTTCGCCCTGTTTCGAGCATATCTTCAACCAGAACGATCTTTTTACCGGCTAGATCCGCGGTAATTTCTGTCATAACCTTACGTTCTTCTCCCTGTTTTTCCACGCTTAAACAGTACATGGATTTCACTTTGAGTAATGACGAAAGCAGTCGCGCTGGAATAAGGCCGCCACGCGTGATGCCGACTATAATATCGGGTGTGACGTTCACTTTTACTGATAGGTCGGTCATTTTTTGAGAGAATAGATCCCAGTTCATAGAAAAAAGTAATTAATGTTCAATAGGCGCTTTCGGACTGATCTGACAAAATTTCATATAGACCCACATCACCCCGCAGCCGAAAAGAAGAGCAACAATTGGTAGAAACACATGATAGTAGGGTCCAGCTGAAAGAGAAAACCTGATGATGATTGTGGACACGACAAATCCCGCGTCTCGAAAGACGAGAGCATAGCTATCAGTATAGAGGAGCGACAAAATGAGAATAAAAACATCAGTGAAGACGAGAATGTTAAAAAAAATGGTGAAGAAATGGTCGATTGATGAGATGGGTACCCCATGCTGTGTAAACTGGACTATCTCTACACCCCACTGTCGGATCGCGAAAATTATTGTGATCGCAACAGTCAACGCTAAAAAAAGAGTAATGGTCTTTTTCACCCGTATAAAGGTATCGTGTCCATCTGACAAAATGCCTGTAGGCCGGTTGCGTATGATGAAATAAAACAGCGCAACGAGTGAAAAGAGGATCAGTGCTCCGGCCATATCAGTCAGCACCAGAAGCAACTCATTCGTATGTTGTGACACAGTATCAAGGCTTTCCAGAGAAGAGATGTCTTTGAATACACTACGGATTGCAATGAGGGAGATCACCTCGTATTGCCGAGCAATGGAGAAGGTGAGCGATTGAGGTATGGCCATCACCAAGAGAAAAATAGAGAAAAATAAGATAATACTGAAGGGAATATAAATAGCTGAAAGATATCCGCGATGAAACAGGCCCCAAAAACCTGTCACGTCACCGATTTGCTGTGCGATAAAAATCAGGACAATGTCGGCAACAAAGGTAATAAGGGCCGTGTAAACGGTGACTTTCTCCAGTTTTTTGAGGAGTTTTTGATCAAAAACCCTATCGAAAACCCGCGCGCAGACGGTAATGAATTTATCAATTCCCATTGAGGTTATTATACAGTACTCTATTACCTCCCTATTGCAAAGCCTTTACCCGACTTTGAGAGTAACCTTATATAGTAAAAGGTGTGATAATTAATAATGGATGTATATATGTTGAGTCTGAAAGTCAAGATATTGTTTATTGTATTTTTGTGCTTGAACATATACCGAATTTTGAGCCTGTGATAAATGAAATTACAAGGGTTTTAAAGCTGGGAGGAAAGTATTTTCTTACTATTGATATAGATCTTATGTGTAATTTTGAGCTTGGAAATGAAAAATATAAAAAGCTCCAGGATAAATTTCTAAAAAAGTATTTCCAGAAATAACTATACACCCATGTAACTTATTAACAACTTCAAATAGTAAATATAGTTTGAAAAAAATGTCAAATTTATTCCCATATAAGTAG
>JAAXWV010000237.1 GCA_013334845.1 Candidatus Roizmanbacteria bacterium
ATAGTATATTTAATGAAATTAAAAATATACTAATTTCTGATTAATTGTCTACTGTCCATTTTCCCTTACCATCTATTCTTACAACAATATTTCCCTTTTGATCCGTTCGTATGTATTGTTTCCCTAAGGCTTTATACATATCCAATACTTCTTGAGATGGGTGACCATGGATGTTTTTGGCGCCAACGCTTATCACAGAAAGGGTTGGGTTTGCTAACTTCAGTATGGAGGAAGTGAGCCCTGTCTTGGAGCCGTGATGAGGCACCTTAAAGAGAGTGATACTTTGATGTGAGTCACGTATTATACGGTCGAGAAGATTGGAAGGAATATCTCCGGTAAAAAGAGCATGAAACGTCCCAATATTAAGTTCACTGACAAGCGAAAAATCATTTGGATCATGAGCAGTTATTCCGAGAACGTCACCTCTTATCGCTCCGAAAACTATATTCTCCTGGGTGTATGAAGTTGAAGGCCAGAGAAATGTGATCGCGTCTTCGCTCAATTGAATACGATCATTGCGGCGGGGAAGATGAATAGTAGTACGAGAAGTAGTGAGAGTATTTTTTAGAGAAGTAAAACCGGGATCAGAATTTTCTATGGGTGGCAGATAAAAGTTAGCGATATGATATCTTCTGGCGACTTCCCCATAACCACCGTAATGGTCAGCTTGCGGGTGGGTTAAAATTGCATGATGAATAGTTCTATCATAAAATGGCATGTATTTTCCCAGGCATGAAAGAATGGAATTGTCGGGTCCTGCATCAATCATAATGTTTTCTCCGTGATGACGTATATATATACCATCTCCCTGTCCGACAGTACAGAATACAATCGTTGTCTGTGAATCAAACAATGTGGTGGCCCACAAGCAAACTACAATAATAAATGCAATAACAGAAGTGATGATAAGAGAGTGGCGGGAAAGAGGCGTATTTTCCATACCTACTTTTGAAATGTAATATTGGCAAACGGGATATGAGCGAGAATAGAAGTAGTCCACACAATTATCTGGAGCAGTCCAAAGCATAGCAACGCCGGGATAGCTCCCAAAAGGTATGAAATTTTACCAATAAATACTGTTGCAAAGCCTAAAACCATGAGAGGTGCAATAAGCCAGGAGATAGCGATATTGGCGAGAGGAGAAATAAGAGAAATCTGTTTAAAATATATAAAAATAAGAGGGACAGTGAAGACCTGAGCGGAAAGAGAGGTTCTAAATTCGCTAATCATATAAGATTTAAGCGTACTAAGGAGTGTGTTCGAGGTGGGTAGAGAAGGTTGGGAAAATAGTATCAACCCGAGCGTCGCCCCTATAGAGAGCTGAAAAGAGATACTAGTCAACCAGTCGGGCCAGATCGCAATCATAATGAGGCTGGAAACAATAAGAAGCACGAGAGCATGTGACTTCTTTCCTAGTACTACGGCTACGAGCGTGAATATATTCATAAAGGCAGCTCTTACTATTGGGGCTTGTATGCCGACAAAACCGACAAATAATAGGGTAAATAGTATCATTATCAGAATAGATATATTTTTGCTAAAATTTCGAGTTAATGAACCGACTATAGAGCATAACAACGTGATATTCATACCTGATAGAACAACAATATGAATAAGGCCAACAACCTTTAAGTTGGTAATAAATGTCTTATCGGTGTGAAGAGGGATTCCAAACAAGATACCATTCATAAGAGATGCATGGGGTTCTGGTAGATAGCTATTAATTACCGATGTAAATAGGGAAGGGTCCATAGGGCTTCTCAATAGGTAATTTGGGTCTTAAATTTTTCGTAAACGCCCTTTTTTACAACCTTTTTTGTAAGCAGTTCTTCAGCACTTGTGTATGGTCGGTACTTAATGATTGCTACTGCGGTAGTTTTGCCTACGCCGGGAAGAGCATCGAGTTCCTCTAGGGTACCAGTGTTGATATTGACCGACTGAACTGTATCAGAGCCTGTAGACGGCGTATTATTTTGGGGCTCTTTAACAATATTATTCTCTGTTTCAAAACGCGAAGGAACATAGATTTTTTCCTGATCGTGAATGAGCCGGGCAAGATTAAAATTGCGCGCAACGTAGTTTTTATCAGCATCTGGTGAGAGGCCGCCCGCCCGGGTAAGAATATCTTTAAGTCGTGCTGTAGAAGTAGATTCATAAACACCCGGGTGTTCTACCGCCCCTGATACCTCTACAATAATATAATCTGGTTTGGTGATAAATGAACTCCCGGACGTTGAGAAAGAAAATAGAGGATTAAAAAAGAAAATGAGAGAGGCAACGAATATCGTTATGACGATTCCGCCAAATATAAGTTCCTGCGTGTATCGAGATGCGAGAGGCTGTATCGATTTCCATAGAGCTTCCATAGCTTTACTATGAAAGAAGATGAGCTGTTGGTCAATGGACTATAGTCCACAATTGATATGGGTAAACATGCTTATATATTGATTTAGAGCCCTAAAGCAAATTACTGAGAGGTAATATCACCTTTCGTTTCTACCACTTTGCTTCGTTTCCAGAGCATGCCGCCTCCGATAAGAAGGAGAACGAGTACCATTCCTCCCAATTTGATGGGGAGAGCGATGAAATATGTGGTCCCGATAATCGGAGTGCCATTTTCCGAAAACTGCACCTTTGCTTGAAGATCGTATTTCCCAATAAAAAATCCGGAGACTAAAAGGGAGACATTTGATTGACATAATCTACTTGAGGCGGAAGTATCACAGTTTATCTCGGCACTCGGAGTAGCCCGGGCTACCCGGTTCGATTCTTTTAGGATAGCGTCAGGCACGATGTCGTATGTCGCCTTTTCACCAAAATTTCCTTTTAGTATGATCTGACCTGTCGGAGTAAAAAGGTTCTTCCCCTG
>JAAXWV010000238.1 GCA_013334845.1 Candidatus Roizmanbacteria bacterium
AGCGCAGGGAGTTGGAGCCGAAGGGTGGTTTTTATGCAAAATGCGCGGTATTGAGGCTTCAGGAAGCGTTAGGCGATCCAAACGCAGCTGAACGGCTGAAACTGCTGAAGGAACAGATGAACCTTTCTATAGATGCGCAAGTCTACAGCAGAAACTGATACGAACCGTAACGCGGATATCCGTCTCTGTGCACTATATCATTATTTGCTCGTCCGTACCCTACAGGTCCTGGTGCTGATCATCACGGTATTTGTGTCCATTTTCAAACCTTGGAAATCAAAAAAAGTTTTAAAATATCTTCTATCCCTCCAATATGGGTATTAGTATTTTTTATCGCATCGATTTTCGCAAACTGCATGGGCACAATACCGCTACAGACCAAACAGGATTCAATCTTTAATTCCGAAACTCCTGTAAAACGTTGGAGTAAATCGCAGTTTTCCTGAAGAAGCACAAGTCGGTTGAGATGCTTTTTAAGATCATCGGGGGCACCTTTAGATTCAACACCTTGATAATTCGAAAGCATAACAGCAATCTCTGAATAGTTGCGTGCGAGGGATAGGTCTTTGCATTCTATTACCAACACCTCTTGTCGATTTGAGTGCCAAGCTAATACATCGATATCCCCATAATTCAGCTCTATCTTGCGATTAAAAATTTCAGGCAGACCGATATTCTTTCGAACATGCCATCCGGCTTCCGATAGCGCCTTCGCTACCTCTGCATTGAAAGTATGACCTTCGTGTGCCTTACCCCACCAAATATTTTTCATTTCTTTGGTGCGAAAAAAGGCTTGATCAAGCACCCCTCTGTATGCACCATCAAAAACATAACCCAGTCCTTTGCGAAGCGCCCCAGGAGGGATTATAAACAGCGGGTCATCACTATTGTCTAATTGCAAAATTGGGCGTGTTATAAAAGACAACCGTCGGCCAAAACGCCATGGATAAAGGTCTTTTCTACAGAAGCCTTTGGGCGGTTGATCCCATTTCTGTCGTGTAACGAGGGAAAATTGTTCAAGAAATCTTATTGCTGAATTTTCAGAAACATTGTGAGAGCAAACCATAGCAAGATATTCGCTTCTCTTGAGAGTATACAATGCGGTATGATCCTTGATACCTCTATCCTCCAAAATATCGATTATGTTCCGAGCGTTATCCAGATCAAAACCCATTTCGATATTCCAGATATTCCAAAATTCATCACTTATTTTACCTTTAACATCTAAGACAATTGCCGGTTCTGCATAGTTTCTTTTCTGCAACGGAGCATTTGCAATGAATCTTTCTCCAACCATTTGCTTTAGCATAGGTTCAACCACTGAGCGTCCAAATTCATCACGAAAAAGTATATCACCCAAAGGAGAGATGGTAAGTTCAGGTACAAGCGCATTGTAGCGGATTGCATCTGAAAGACCCCCAATTTCTATAACAAGAGCAGCACGCGCTATCAATTTACTCAGCTCGATATTTGAGATGTGTATCCCTCCATCAGTCTTACAGGCGCACAAGCTGATCTCAATCAAGACACGAGTTGCAATACTGGCACCAGCAAACGTTGATAACTGTTCAACATAGCAATTTTCAGTACCTGGTTCGTCACCATGCAGTCCAAGAACTGCTGCTGATGTCTGACGCCAACGGGCTTCCTCAGCATATGCTTTCTCGCAATTGGCAACAAGGCGTGTCAGCGTTGAAAGTCGGTCGTACGCATTAAGCACATCAGAGATTTCAGTCAGCAATGTATCGACAACCCTGTTTAGAAAATCCATGCATATTTCTCTACCGTCAAGCTGTTTGCTCTGGCCTTTCTCAAGAACACGCCACCCAAGACCAATTTTAGCCGCAGCATCATCTATTGGGTCTATTGCAATAAGTTTTTCTGGTAATGTATCCTTAACATAATCAATGAATTGCTGTGCATTAAAAAAATGGAGGGTGCGGGCATCGTTGTTGGGTACAATGAGCGCTTCGATCATTTCTGCTTCATCATCAATATTCTCTATTCCCAAAAGGTGTAGATAAGCCTTTGCCAGAGTTCGAACAAAGAGGCGCTCAGCAACATTTTCAGCAATTTGAAAACCTGCTAAAAACCCAGCTTTGAAAACCGCTTTACAAGCGTTTGTTTCGTTATGAGGTTCAACACTGCAAAAGGAAATAAGCTCATCAATAGTGGGTTTTTCTCTTCCTTCCTTTGCTGGATCAACATCAAGAAACTCAACATAGACCTTTAGATTATGCTTACTTTTCAAAGCCTCTTTGCGCTCATCAAGAATATTTCCGATGCGATGAAGCCATTCATTGGCCATTTCCCATAACTGAAACACTATTTCTCTTCCGGAAATGTTCGGGGCAAAAACGGATATCCATAGTAGGGCTATTCCTTCGTATAAAGAAGTTAAGGTTCCACACCCGACATCATCCAGTGAAACGTAAAGACGCAGCTTACTTTCGGTACAGAAAAACGGATTGGGTAAAACACGTTGGACATCATGCCAAGAGCCAATGTTATCAGTGGCTCGATGGCGATCAATACTACTGTCAGACTCAGCACGAACATCCCGTAAAAAATTAGTAGCAACGGTAAGGGTCAGTGGCCTATCTGGAGATATTTCGCCTTGCGGTAGTTGTTCGTGCGGCACAAAGTGCCCATTATTACTGCGTACCCATCCGATCAGATTCAGGATTCCGTTAAGATTGCTAATATTGACTCCAGCCTTCTCCACGGCTTCCAGACCGTCTTGAATGCGCCAAAAAAAGCTGGGAGTCATATATCCAATCAAACTAACTCGAACAAAGTCAGCCACGGAGATACTTTCAAAACGCCAATGATTATGAGCCATTCCGATGTTATCGAAATGGCTCAT
>JAAXWV010000034.1 GCA_013334845.1 Candidatus Roizmanbacteria bacterium
CAACACACAAATTAAATTGGAAGCCGAAAGCAGACCATCCTTGGAGAAATTATATTACAAATTCAACGATATGAAACATCATTTGATATAGTTTGATCTATGACATTTTCATTTCGGTTTGACAAAGTCAATCGTCAGAAGGTTTTTGAGCGTTAACTCATGTTATACTGTCATTATGAAAGTTCAAAAGATTGAGATATCTGCGCGCACTATAATATTTACTGTATTTTTCCTCCTCGCTTTGTATTTTGTTTGGGTTGTGCGAGATCTTCTTTATTCTTTATTCATCGCCTTTATTATTATGAGTGCACTCAAGCCAGCTGTTGAGTTGCTAGAACGAAAACGCGTCCCTCACATGATTGCAACGCTAGGTGTATACATGCTATTTGTGCTTACATTTTCCTTTTTAGTCTCCCTTATTGTTCCGCCAATCATTTTAGAAACTGGGAACTTGATTAAGAATTTTCCTGCCATTGTGCAGGTTCTTAGTCCATCGGTGAGCAGGTTTATCGACATTTCTTCGCTAACTCAATATGTCCCCAACGTGACAAACCAATTACTGCAGATTGCATCAGGGTTATTTTCTAACACTCTTTTTATAATCTCTACACTTTTCTTTGGATACTATTTTTTAGCAGAAAAAAATATTTTTGAGAAGCTTGTATCTCATTTTTTGGATGAGCATCACGCACAAAAAGCTGTGAGAATTTTTGAACGTGCTGAAAAAAGAATGTCGTCATGGTTCTGGGGAGAGATTACTCTTATGACGGTAGTTGGGGCGCTCACTTTTATTGGGCTCACTCTTATAGGTATGAAATATCCCCTTCCTTTGGCAGTGCTGGCAGGACTATTTGAAGTGCTCCCCAACATTGGTCCCATTATCTCTGCTCTACCTGCGGTTATTATTGGATTTTCTCAATCATATATATATGGTTTTTCGACGATTGGCTTATATTTCCTGGTACAACAACTGGAAAACAACCTCATTGTTCCCATTGTGATGAAGCGTGCAGTAGGATTAAATCCGATTATTACTCTTATTGCGCTTGTTGTTGGAGGTCGACTTGGAGGTGTGGTGGGAGTGCTGCTCGCAATTCCCGCATACCTCTTTATAGAAGCCGTTATTATAGAATATATACGAGAAAAAAATCCTGCGGAGTATCTACGGTAAATGTGCGGAAATTATCATATGGTAAAAAAATACAAAGTGCTTAAAAGACTTGATACGGTAAATTTTGGCGAGCGTTTTGCTGTATTGAGTTTGCTTGTCGAGATGCCTAATGGGAAGCAAACAACCTTTTATATGCGGGAAACTGAAGACTTTTCTATAATAATCCCCGAACTTGATAAAGAGCGAATTTTTATGGTCGAACAGCACCGTCTCGGAGCGGGAAAAATCTCGTTAGAGTTTCCTATGGGAGTAGCTCATCAAAAAGGGCCGCTCGCAGCAGCAAAGCAAGAGCTGAAGGAGGAAACGGGATACACTGCAGAGGATTTCCGCTTAGTGGGTAGTTTTGCACATAGTCCGGGCTGGAGCAACCAAAGTGCCCACATATTTATAGCAAAGAAGTTGACAGAAGGCACCCCCCAGCCGGAAGAAACAGAGTTTGTTGAGACGAGAATTATAAATAAGATAGAAATTCCCCATTTAATTCAGAAAGGTGTTGTGTTTGATAGTGCGACTATCGCGGCATATTATCTATATCTCAATCTACTATGAAAATAGCGATATTGGGAGGTGGATTCACTGCTCTATCGGCTGCTTACTATTTGCAACAGAAAGGACACTCGGTCATTATTTTAGAAAAAGATAAAATGCTTGGTGGTTTATCCTCCGGCTTTATTGCACCCTCATGGAAGTGGTCTTTGGAACGAACATATCACCACATATTTGAGTCGGACAACGCTATTCGCCAATTAGCCGAAGAAGTGGGTTTCAATGGAGTGTTTTTCAGATCGCCGCAGACTGCCTCTTTTTATAAAACAGCCTTAAAAAAAGATAATTACCGTATAATTCCCGTAGATACTCCGCAGGATTTTCTCCGTTTTCCGCTCCTAGGCATCATCGATCGTTTACGAGCCGCTATTGTGCTGGCGATATTAAAGTTCGGCCCCCTTCTCCCCGTCTATGAAGCTAATCCTGCAGCGGAATTAGTCTCAACTTTTATGGGTAAAAAAGCATGGAACATCCTATTCCAAGAACTATTTCGGAAAAAGTTCGGGAAATATGCGGGGAAAATAGTCGGCTCATTTATGTGGGCACGCATCAGATCGAGAACGAAAATTTTGGGATATGTTGAGGGTGGGTTTCAGGCATTTATCGATCATCTGGAATACTATTTGACCGCCCACGGGGTAGAGATTTTAAAAGAAAGGGAAGTGGATCGTATAGAAGAAGGGCGGAATACAATAAAACTAAGAGTTAAAAGGGGGGAAAGCGCTGCCACTATCATTCAGGCAGATAAGGTTATTTCCACTCTTCCAACCCCCGTATTCCTTACTTTAACCAACAATCTGTTTCCTTCAGTTTATCGAAAACAATTGGAATCACTACGCTATCTATTCGCCGTCAACCTTATAATAGAGTCCGATCAGCCGCTTCTGGAGAAGACTTACTGGTTAAGTATTTGTGTTCCTGAAATGCCTCTTATGGTGATAGTGCAGCACACTAACTTCGTAGGGAAGGAGTTCTACGGCAATAAACACATCATATATGTTGGAAATTACGTTGATGCAGGCGACCCGCTTCTCAGAATAAATTCAGAACAAATGGCGAAAAAATATATGTCCTATCTCCGAAAAATTAATCCCCAATTCGAATTAAGTAATAGCCGCCTCTTTCTTTTTAAGGCACCATTTGCTCAGCCTGTTTTCGATCAGGAGTTTGTAAAAAATAGACCCTCTTTCATTACTCCAAATCCTAATATATTTATTGCAAACCTCGATATGACCTACCCATATGACCGGGGAACTAATCATGCAGTGAGGTTGGGTAAAATGGTGAGTGAGGTGATATAATAACCGCATGTTGAATAGTGACGCATGGATAAAGATTATAAATCTCCTTTCAGAGCTCGTGGTATTTGATACACAAACATTTGAGAGCTTCCTTCGTAAATTGATAAAAATTGTGGCACAGGTTATTCCTACCGACTCGTGTTTTATTTATATCATGGATCGGGAAGACGGAAAGCTCACCCTAGTTGGTTCTAAACGTTCTCACAAAAACCTGTTGGGGAAAATAGACATGCAGCCAGGAGAGGGAATTACCGGCTGGGTAGCGGCGCACAAAAAATCAGTGGTTTTGACAAAAGAGGCTTATCGAGATGAACGATTCAAAGCATTTAAAGAGCTTCCTGAGGATCAGTTTGAGGCTTTTCTCTCCGTTCCTATTCTCGATAAAAAAGGAGTGATCGGGGTCATTAATATTCAAAATAAGGAGGTTTATAACTTTACCCAAGAACAAATTGATGCGGTTGAAGCAATTGTAAAAGTAGTGTCGTCTGGATTTGAAAAGAATATCTTAGATAAAAAAGTAAATTACCTCGAGAATAAGCTAGAGGAGCGGAAAGTGGTCGAAAAAGCGAAAGGCTTACTTATGAAAGCCAAAAAGATTTCAGAAAGTGAGGCTTATGCCTTTATTCGTAAGGAAGCTATGAAGAAACGCAAAACTATGAAGGAGATTGCTGAGGCAACTCTTTTAGTCTATGGCTAACCAATACCTCTTGAGTCCCGCAAATAATCTTCTATAATGTGATTAACTTACGCTCGATGTCGAGCCTGGTTTTTCTCATCGACGAGAAAACAACTTCAAGACGCCGCAGTCTTCATTATTTATTTTTCCGCTTTTTATGATAGACACGAAACAACTATTTGCATTGATTGAATCAAAAGAAGTTCGCTTTATTGATCTACGATTTACCGATTTGCGGGGAACCTGGCAGCATATGACCATGAGCGCGGGCGAGTTCGATGCGGGGGCGGTGAAGCGGGGGCTTGGCTTTGATGGATCGAGTATTAAAGGCTATAAAGAGATCTACGAGAGTGATATGCTTCTCATCCCCGATATGGATACGATCTTTCTTGACCCGTTTTTTGAAAAAACGGCAGTCATTCTCTGTGAGGCATATGATCCGATAAAAGACGAGTATTTTGAAAAAGATCCTCGCTATACTGCACGAAAAGCTGAACAATATCTCAAAAAGACAGGAGTAGGGGATGTGTCATATTGGGGAGTGGAGACGGAGTTCTTCCTCTTCGATAAACTGAATGTAGATCTTTCACCTACTTTTTCAGCAATTGCCATTGATAGCCGTGAAGTTCCCGGTACTCACTCTGACGGCGACTTGGGAGACGGCTATAAAATTCTCAATAAAACCGGCTATTTTCCCGTTCCTCCATTCGATAAGTTGCAGGCATTCCGTTCTGAGATGATTGAGATTTTGGAAGCCCTTGGGATAGTTACCGAATGTCATCATCACGAGGTTGCAACAGGCGGCCAGGTCGAATTAGATATGAAATATGATAGCCTGGTGAAGACAGCCGATAAGGTAATGTTGTACAAATATGTTGCCCGTAATCTAGCTGCACGCTATGGGATGGTTGCCTGCTTCTTGCCCAAACCAATGTTCGGCGATAACGGGTCGGGAATGCACACAAACCAAAGCATCTTTAAAGGCGGGAAAAATGTATTTTTTGATGCAAAAGGGTATGGTGAACTCTCCGACGTTGGTCTTTCATACGCGGCAGGGCTTCTCAGTAACGTAAAAGCAGTACTGGGAATTACAAATCCTACTTTGAACTCATATCGTCGGTTGGTACCGCATTTCGAGGCCCCAACGTCAATCGCATTCTCTAAGAGGAATCGAAGCGCAGCAATCCGTATCCCAATGTACTATCGTGGCATGGAAAAAGCAAAGCGGCTCGAGTTCCGCTGCCCTGACCCAACTACCAATCCATATCTCTCGTTTTCCGCTCAATTAGTATCCGGAGTAGCAGGGGTACTCGGAAAAATGGATCCGGTGAAGATGAAATTTGGCCCATTTGATGAAAATATCTGGGAGAAAAATAAGGTTGAGCAAACCCCAGGTGATTTATTTGCCACGCTCGGAGCTCTGGAGAAAGATAAAGTGCTCGTAAATTCAGGTGTGTTTTCACCCGCTCTGATAGACAGCTATATCTCGGTGAAGCGCGATGAAGCACTATGTGCGCTCATGTATCCAACGCCAGCCGACTTCCACTTCTACGGAGATATGTAGTTTAAACCTGTAGATACCTTATCAATGCGGTTGGAGCATATCCAGCCGCATTTGGTATATAATGCAACTGTAGCAGATGTTTATTGCTAAAATACATCTATGGGTTTCCTGAAAAGTGACAAAATACGAATCTATGCACGGGAACTGCGGATAAATCAGTGGATTAAAAATCTGGTAGTGCTTACTGCTGTTATTTTCTCGGGCAAACTATTTGAGTGGAACTTATTATCCTCTTCTCTCTATGCTTTTGCTATTTTTTGTTTACTATCTTCCGCTTCTTACGTTCTCAATGATATAATCGACTACCCCTTAGACAAAAAACATCCGGTGAAGAAAAATCGTCCTCTTGCTTCTGGGCAGATCACTATGGCGCAAGCCACATTCCTCGTATTTATACTAACATTTGCATCGCTGGTATTTTCATTATTTTTCTCGGTCTCGTTCTTTTTATTAGCTTTTGTATTTATTCTGTTGCATTTTTTCTATTCGCTTTATCTGAAGAAACATGCAGTAGTCGATATCTTTACCATCTCGTTTTCATTTATGATTCGTACGTTTGCGGGTGAGGTAGTAACGGGGTACCACATTCCAATATGGCTTTTATTGACAATATTTTTTATCTCTTTATTTATGGCCGCAGTTAAGCGGCATGCTGAGTTGGTGGTACAAGGTAAAGAGGCACGACTGTCTCTGTACTATTATAAAGAGCATTTTTTAGACTTTCTAACATATACTTTTGGCGCGGCAACTATTCTTGCATACGCTACCTATACCTACAGTGAAAAACCCCCGGATGTTACTACTGTTTTTTCTCATCTATTTCAAGGGTTTTTTCCAGTGTCCGAAGCGCGTAAATGGATGATGGTTACCATTCCATTGGTGGTCTATGGCATTTCCCGGTATGCACAACTCCTCTATGAAAAAGAACAAGGAGAGAGGCCGGAAAAGATTATCACAACAGACATTCCGCTCATAGTAACCATCTTTTTATGGGGAGCAATTGTCATTGGACTGATCTATCTGTTTTAATGAAAATATCTCCTTTTGTAATGCTCTAAATCTTCCATTTTGTAGCTTATACGCCCTTGTTATCTAACCTCAGTTTTTACTATAATGGGGGTATTACCATTTCTCTATCATGAATGTATGAAAGCTACTGACCAAGTCTCTCAACAAAAAAATCAAGCAGTACAGCTTGCCATTGAACAGATTCAAAAACAGTTTGGACGTGGTTCTATTATGCGGTTTGGTGAGGGTCCCACTGATGCAGTGGAAACATATCCCACCGGTATTATGTCGCTCGATGTTGCTTTGGGGGTTGGAGGAATCCCTAAGGGTCGCATTATCGAAGTATTTGGACCGGAATCATCGGGAAAAACTACACTTTGTCTCTCTTTGATTGCTGAGGTACAAAAAGCCGCCGGCACCGCTGCGTTCATTGATGCAGAACATGCAATTGATCCAGCATGGGCTCGTACTCTCGGAGTCAAGCTAGAGGATCTGCTCATCTCCCAACCCGACACGGGAGAACAGGCACTTGAAATAACGGAATCTTTGATTCGATCAGGTGGAGTCGATTTAGTTGTTGTTGATTCGGTTGCTGCACTCGTACCAAAAGCAGAGATTGAAGGAGAAATGGGTGAGTCACAGATGGGACTTCAAGCTCGACTTATGTCACAAGCTCTGCGAAAGCTCACTGGTGTGGTATCAAAATCAAAAACAACCGTTGTCTTTACGAATCAACTGCGACTAAAGATCGGAATCATGTTTGGAAATCCCGAGACAACTCCTGGCGGTTTGGCGCTGAAGTTCTATGCATCAATGCGTATGGATGTACGGAAGATAGAGACTTTAAAGCGAAATAACGAGGTGTATGGCACACGTGTACGTGTGAAGGTGGTTAAGAACAAGATTGCGCCGCCTTTTAAAGAAGCAGAGTTTGTTATCACCGCCGATGGCATTGATCGTAATGAGGCATTAGTTGATGCGGCAATTGCTGCCGGAGTGTTAACTAAGAGTGGTGCATTTATTCGCTATGGGGAGAAACTCCTTGGGCAAGGAAAAGAGCAGGTAAAAGAGGCTATATCATCAGATGAAAAGCTCAAATCTATACTCACAAAAGGCGTACTTGATAAGTTGCTGTCCAAGGACGGGAAAAAAGAAGTTGCTAAGGAGCCAGTAAAAGTAGATGGTGAATAATACAATTTTAAATAAGGCGTATTTTTATCTAAAATTTAGGCCACGAACTATTGCAGAGACGAGAAGATATCTTCTCGAAAAGAGTGAGCTCTATCACTGGGCCCCATCAGAGATTAAGGAGGCGCTCCAGTATTTGCTCGAGGAGAAATATCTCGATGATGCTGCGTTTGTGGCTTGGTTTGTGGAATCTCGTCAAAGAACAAAACCGAAAAGTGTGAAAGTTCTGCAAAAGGAGCTTAAGCGGTATGGTGCCGACACGGAAGCAGTTGGACAATATTTTCTCTCCCATGAAAGTGATGAGTGGGCAGCTGCTTCCAAAGCTCTAGTTAGTCGATGGTCTCGTTATCGACCCCTTTCTCCCCCCGACCGCTTTAAAAAAGCTGCCTCTTTTTTGTCTCGGCGAGGGTTTTCATATGACGTTATTAAAAAAACTATTGCGCAGATGGAGGAAACAGGGTAAAATGAAAGCATTAAAAATTGCTTGAAGAGGGTATATTATTATATTTACATATTATGTCTATGAGTTATTTCTTAATAAAACGGAAATATTCATAATCTCTGACAACCTTCTTCAGGTTTGAACCGCAAGATATGTTCCAGAATTTATTCGATACGCTGTTTGGTAGCAAAAAACGCAAAGAAGTGCTGCAGACAGCTGAGCAACAGGCTAAAGAAATTCTCACAAAAGCCACTTCTGAGTCCAGCAAAATTAAACAGGACGCTCAGAGTGAGGCTCGTGAGGCAATGAATGAGGCGCTCTCTTTTGAGAAGCGGGTCGCTCATAAAGAGCAACAAATAGAAGAAAAAGATGCTCAACTTTCTCGTGAAAAAACATCGCTTGAACGAGAAAAACAACATGTTGAGACAATGAAAAAAGATTTGGAGGAAAAACGTGATGCTATTCTTCAGAAGCTGGAAAAAGTTGGCCAGATGACCAAAGAGCAAGCCCGCAATCTGCTTCTGCAAGGCTGGGAAGAAAAGCTGAAGGCAGATATAGCAAAACAAATTAAGAGCTCAGAAGAAGAGGTAAAGCAAAAAGTTGATGAAAAAGCAAAAGAAATGCTCGTTGACGCAATGCGGTATGGAGCATCAGATTATGTCGCTGAATACACCCTTTCGGTAGTTAATCTGCCAAGTGAGGAATATAAAGGGAGAATTATTGGTAAAGACGGTCGCAATATTCGGGCATTCGAGATAGCAACAGGTGTAGATGTAGATCTTGAAGAGGAGGGGGTTATTCGCCTTTCTTCGTTCGATGCTGTGCGCAGAGAGATCGCTCGTATTTCGTTGGAGCGACTTATTAAGGATGGACGTATTCAGCCGCCTCGCATTGAGGAAATAGTTCGTAAAGCCAAAGAAGAAATTGATAAAACAATCTTCAAAGCTGGAGAAGAGCTTTGTCATCGTGTTGGTCTATTTAATCTCCCTCAGGAGATTGTGAAGATGTTGGGACGATTTAAGTACCGTTATTCCTATGGGCAAAACATGATCCTTCACACTTTGGAAGAGACACGGATTGGAGTAGCTCTCGCTCACGAGCTGAAGGCTGATGTTAATACGGTAAAATTGGGCTGTATTCTCCATGATATCGGTAAAATTATTACCGACAAGGAGGGCTCTCACGTTGATCTCGGAGTTGAGTTATTGAAAAAACATCGCTTCCCCCAGAATGTAGTAGACTGCGTAGCAGCACATCATGAAGATATCCCATTTCCATCGGTTGAGGCCATTATTGTTTATATTGCCGACGCCGTTTCAGGAGGTAGACCGGGAGCTCGTCACGAAGATCTACAGGAATATCTCAAGAGGATTAAGACTATTGAAGAAGTGGCTAAAACGAAAAAGAGCGTGCGCGAGGCATATGCTCTGCAGGCAGGACGCGAACTACGGGTCATTGTCAAATCAGATGAGGTTTCTGACGATGATGCAGTGGTACTTGCTGCAAAAATTAAAGAAGAGCTTGAACAAAAATTCGATGTTTTCCCCGGCCAAATTAAGATTACGGTAATTCGTGAATATCGTGCGGAAGCAACGACGAAGATTTAAAATATCTGGCAAATTGCTGAAAAGGCGGGATCCAAACCCCGCCTTTTTTTATAGCTTGTTGCGTATTGTCCTATGGCCTCAAATATGATATAGATTGTTACAATAAGATTGTTTTAATATAGATTGACAAGAGGCCAAAAACTCACTATTCTTTTAGTATTAATTTTAAGAATTCACATAGCTGAAAAGGGGGTGAAAACGATTATGTCAAAGGCAGATTTAGTTGCACAAGTTGCTAAAAAAGCAGGTTTAACCTCCAAAGCATCCAAAGATGCTGTGTCCGCAGTCTTTTCTTCTATTGCTGATGCAATGAAAAGAGGAGAGAAGGTTGTAGTTACTGGATTTGGAACCTTCGTGGTTCGCAAGAGAGCATCTCGAAAAGGAAGAAATCCTCAAACAGGTGCTGAGATTCAGATTCCATCGACAAAAACACCAGGATTCACCGCGGGAAAATCATTGAAAAGAATGATTAAATAACGCGTTTTTCTGAAGCCCCCCCATCGGAAACGGTGGGGGTTGTTTTTTATAAAGGTATTTGCTATTATAGAGCAATGAAGAAAACGTTGCTTTTCTCTTTTCTCCTAACAGCAATTCTCGGAGGATCTTTTGTAACCCTCTACTTTTTTACTTATCCGGGAGCCACATTTGCAAATACTGACTCAAACACGAGCACCTATGAAATGCCCTATCCAGGAATGCTTCCTGACAACCCTCTTTATTTGCTTAAGGAGACCCGTGACTATATGGTGGAATTCGGAACTCGTGATCCGTTAAGTAAGGCAGAGCTGAATCTCGTATGTGCTGATAAGCATGTGTCTATGGGCGTGGAATTGGTGAAGAAAGGTAAAAATGCTCTTGCTTTGCGTTCGCTTGCCTCTAGCGAGGAGCATACAGCGCGAGCGATAGATGTGTTGGAAAAATCCATAAAACAAGGAGCTTCACCCTCTGGTGAATTGATGGTCAAATTAAAGGAAAGTAATGCTGAACATCTGACAACTTATCTACGACTCATGGGAGAACTACCGGAAGGCGATACGGAAAAGCTGCAGGATATTATCATGGTGACGGAAAAGCTGCAGGAACGAATAAAAACACTTTAGATTGTCTTGTTTTTTTATCTTTGGTTTTGTCTTTTT
>JAAXWV010000239.1 GCA_013334845.1 Candidatus Roizmanbacteria bacterium
TGAAATTATTGTTTTTCAAAATCCTTATTGATTTAAATAATGGATCACTCTTCAATATTGGTATGATCCCATTCATTATTGCTTAAAATATGGGCGCATTTTATCTTTATAAGACCCAAGCACAGATAAACTTAACTGCAGTGAAATCGCTTTTCCGTGCAAAGGGTTTTTTGCAACCGGTTTGCTCTGAGTTCGGCACTTGGAATCTTTTGTATTATAAAAAACAGTTAGTGATACATGAAACGTTCTCGATAACTTTGTCAGGTATAACTCTTTTTGCTGTAGGAACCTTTGCCTATAAAGGCTTTGGCTTGCAGAAAAGCCTTGAAACAGTATTATCTGATTATTTGTCGGGAAAAGTGGAGTTGGATAGCCTTGTTGGTGCGTATTGCTTTCTTTTGTGTAATAGCAAGGGCGTTACGTTCCTGACTGACAGGATGAACCTCTTTCATGTTTTTACTAACGACGACAACACTGTTTTCAGTTCTTCATTTGCAGCCATTCTTAAAGCCAGTCCGAAGAAGTTTTGTATAAATATTCCTGCGGTAATTGAGAATGCTCTTACTGGATACATTATAGGGCCTGATGCCATCGTAAATGGTGTTCATCTTGTTGATGCTCAATATCGTCGTACGTTTAGTTGTCAGGATATCAGTTTTTATCAATTTCCTTATAAGGATCAACATAGCGAACCGATAGGGTCTTTGAGTTTTGATAATTCCGTTGACGAACAGTTGGAGGAGTTGGATCGCTATTTTTCTGCATTTAAGAATGTTGTTAATGAGGTAGGTGGGGTGGATATAGGCCTTTCAGGCGGCTATGACAGTCGTGTGCTTTTGCTGATGGCAAAAAGGCACTTCAATAGGGTTTGCGCACATTCACATTTTCATCGAGTTGTTACATCGGATGAAACCTGTGCTGAAAAAATATCTGCAGCAGTTGATGTTCCTCTATATCGTTGTGCGGAGGCCAAGCAGCCTGCAGATATGGACGTTGATGAGTTTGAGAGAAATCTGGAGAATACGGCGGCCTATAATGATGGTCGCGTTATTCACGATTATTCCTGGTTGCTTTATTTTAGAACGCGGTGGTACCGCGAAGCTGTTCTCCGGGATTTACGATTTGGTATGAATGGCTTGGCTGGTGAGCTTTATCGTAACCATGACAACCATTGCTATCATAAAGTGAATGTGCGGGAGTGGTTCAAGGCTCGTGTGCTTGCTCCTGGTGTAATCCCATCAGTTAGTTCACGGATACTGGATGAATCCTTGGATTACATTCTTGCAAAAGCAGGGACTGCCCTTGGAGAGGATTTTGCATGCTATATAACCCATCATCAGACAAGGCGTTACTTCGGAGAGTTGTTCTCTGTCTATGGCGCCGCTGTGCGTACGAATATAGACAATCAGCTCGCGTTTAGTCTTTCACCGTTTCTCGATTACGGACCGCGTATGGCCTCTTATCGGGCTCTGCCGCATATAGGACTGGATGGACGTTTCGAAGCTGCGATGATCTCCCGTATGGAACCATCAGTTGCCTCACTTGTCTCTTCCTACGGATATGCCTTTGATCGGCGTCCACCGATTGCACATATTTCCAAGTGTGCT
>JAAXWV010000240.1 GCA_013334845.1 Candidatus Roizmanbacteria bacterium
AAATTACAGAACAGCATCAACACTACTCGAACCTTAAATACCATGGTTGTGTCGAAGGCCTATATGACCGTCTGCCAAAGGCAACCATTAGTGCATAGAGCCGTTGAACTCATGAAATTACCAAAATTCGGTCTTGACGTGGAGTTGGCAGCACACAATGAAACGTTGGCTATGCGCATTATATCAATAGGAATTATGCTTTTGAAATATGAGGATTGTATAGAGCTTTAATCGTAGTAAAGGGAGCTACTATTTATGGGTAATAAGCTTATGGAGGTAATTAGGAGAAGTGCACTGATTGTACAGGGTAACTCTCTGATATCAAAAATGATTCCTGATTCTCTTACTCTATTGTTGCGAAAGCGTTTTTATACGACAGAGTATGTATTACATCTTGCAGAGTTGGAAATGTCTGCCAGGGATATGTCTCCAGAATCCAGCTATGAAAGTCACTATCCGTTTACGGTTGGTATTATCAAGGACCCTTTTTATAATTACACATCATATATAGCTGCATGCCGGGATCTCAATGTTACCTATAAAACTATTGATCTTTTTGCTTCTGATTGGGTTAATCAGATCCGCACCAGCGATTGTGACGCTTTTGTTGTTTGGCCGGGAGAATTTATTCAGGAATGGAAACGCCTTTACGATGATCGACTTCGATTCCTGACAGTGGAGTTGAAGAAGCTTTTGTATCCTTCATATAGCTCGCTCTGGTTGTATGGCAGCAAGCAACGCCAAAGGGATTGGCTGGATATAAACGGATTTTTGCATCCTCGGACATGGGTTTTTTATGATCTGAAGGAAGCTTTAGGCTTTCTATATAGTGCAAAATTACCATTGGTCATTAAACTTGACATAGGTGCGACAGCAAGTGGTGTCTGGATTGTTCATACCGCTCAAGAAGCAAATGTTTTTGTTAAGCAGGCTTTTTCAAAGGGAGTCATTGGCAAGAGAGCTGATGTTCGGGCTCGACAGTGGCGTTTTTTGCAGTTCCAGGAATATGTTCCGGACATTCGGGAGTGGCGGATTATTCGCATCGGTAATTCTTACTTTGGGCACGAGAAGGGAAAAGCCGGAGAATTTCATAGTGGCTCTGATGTGGTTGGTTGGTTTGCGCCTCCTCGCAAAGCACTGGATTTGATTCATGATATAACTGAAACAGGTGGATTTCGCAGTATGGCTATGGACGCGTTTCAAACACGTCCATAGCCA
>JAAXWV010000241.1 GCA_013334845.1 Candidatus Roizmanbacteria bacterium
GTTTAGTTTTCTTTTGAATATTAATTAAGCTTTTCCAAGCATTTGTTTAATCTTTTTGCCCATTACGCCAGCCACCTGCTTCATTTTCTTTAAACTACGAATCTGGCTCTTACTCTTACTTGAGCGAAGATGTCGGATATAATGTGATCGGTGCATTACTTTACCGTTTTTGGATATCTTAAATCGTTTCGAAGCCGATTTGTTTGTCTTGTTTTTCATAATGATAAATATGTATTATACAGTCAAAAAGCCGAGTCGTAAAGACTAAATTACTTTTTCTTAGAAACTACTGCTCGAATGACTCGTCCTTCGAGGCGAGGCTCCTTAGAAATATTCACTTCTCCCAGACTGGCAATAAAGCGTTTAATGAGGTCAAACCCCATATCTTTTTTACCAATCTCGCGACCTTTAAAATTCAAATTGAGTCTCAGCTGGTTGCCTTCCGCAAGGAAATCTTTTCCTTTCTCTATCATACGCTCCAAGTCACCCTGAGCTATGAATAGAGAGAGTTTGAGATCCTTGACGACACTTTTTTTAATCCCTTTTTTTGCCTCTTTTTGTTTCTTCTCTTCCTGATAGAGGAATTTCTTGAAGTCGGTCATCTTGGCTACTGGCGGGTTTGCGTTGGGGGCAATGAGGATAAGATCCAACTCGCTGTTGTATGCCATCTTCAAAGCTTCATCACGCGACAATACGCCTATCTGCTTATTTTCGTTGTCAATTACCCTGAGTGTTTCCGCCTCAATACGATTATTGAGGAAGTAAAACTTATGTTGGGGTTGGTATTTATTCGTATTTCTCAATTTTGGTCTTTAAAAGGTCCTGAAACTCATATAGGGACATCGATCCCAAGTCTTTCCCATCGTGGGAACGTACTGAGACGATAAGGTTCTGATTGTCATTTTCACCTTCAGGTTTCCACGACGCCATTTCCTTGTCTCCTATTATAACCATATATGGAACTTTTTGCAAGGTAGATTCCCTGATTTTTGCGCCAAGCGATTTATTCTCGTCACTCAACTGTGAACGGATACCGGCGTCAATCAGTACTCCGTGAATATAACGGGCATAATCGAGCTGTTTTTCCGATACAGAAAGCACCGCAATTTGGGTAGGTGATAGCCAAAGGGGAAAGTTGCCAGCAAAGTGTTCTATGAGCACCGAAAGAAACCGTTCAATCGATCCCATAATGGCACAATGGATCATAACAATCCGTTCGCGTTCGCCTTTTTCATTAATACAATTAAGGTCAAATCTTTCCGGCATGTTAATATCGAGTTGGATTGTTGCAACCTGCCATTGTCGGCCGAGAGAATCATGAGTCATGAAATCAATTTTAGGGCCGTAGAAGGCGGCCTCGCCCGCGGCTTCAAAGTATTCCACATCACGTTCTTTAGCGATTTCACGCAACGAATTTTCAGCATTATTCCAGTCCTCTTCAACGCCCAAATACGCTTTCATATTTTGCGGATCATGCAATGAAAGACGAACTTTCAGATCAAATCCGAAGCGAGAGTAAAATGTCTCAATAATATCCCAGACATAACCAAACTCTTGTTTAATCTGTGATTTTCGGCAGAATACATGGGCATCATCTTGTGTGAGGCAGCGAACCCGTGAAAGCCCCGAAAGTTCTCCCGACTGTTCATCGCGATAGCACATGGTTGTTTCTGCATACCTTTGCGGCATATCTTTGTAACTTCGAGGAACTGAATCAAAAATCTGCGTGTGGTGAGGGCAATTCATTGGTTTCATAGCAAACATATGCCCTTCGCGCGTAATAATCTTAAACAGTTCGTTTTCAAACTTTGCCCAGTGTCCACTCGTTTCGTAGAGGTCTTTTTTTGTAATATGGGGAATGGTAACCCGTTGATATCCGTACTTTTTTCTCAAAGACTGAATCTGTTGGTCGAGAAGCTCTCGCAGGAGCGTTCCTTTCGGAGTCCAGAGTGGCAAGCCTTGACCGACAAGATCAGAAAACACAAACAATCCCATTTCTTTGCCGAGCTTTTTGTGGTCACGCTTTTTTGCTTCTTCGAGCATCGTCAGGTGAGCTTCCAGCTCCTCTTTTGAAGGAAAAGCCGTCCCATAAATACGTGTCAACATTTTATTTTTCTCATTACCTCTCCAGTAAGCACCGGCGAGCGAGAGAAGTTTAAAATGGTTCAGTGCCTCATTTGGATTGTCAATATGCCCTCCTCTACAGAGATCGACGAATTCTCCTGATTTGTAGAGAGTGATGGGTTCACCTGTTTTGACGATATCTTCGATAAGCTCCAGCTTATATGGATTATCGGAGAATCGTTGTCGCGCCTCTTCTTTACTCACCTCAAGTCGTTCAAATCCCTGCCAGCTTTTTGCCAGTTCCCGCATTTTCTGATCGATTCTTACGAGATCTTTTTCGGAGATAGGGTTGGCAAAATCGAAGTCATAGTAAAAGCCGTTATCAATTGAGGGGCCGATGGTGGCCTTTGTATTTGGCCATAGGTTAACTACCGCTGCTGCGAGCAGGTGGGCGGCTGAATGTCGTAATTGTTCTAACTGTGATTTGTCCATAAATTGATTATAAATTAATTTTGCAAAAAAAATCTCTCCTTTCGGAGAGTAAAGCTTTTTGCCACAGCACTACTCTCCCGTTCAGGAGTTAGTAGTGGTAGTGATGATATGTATATTCATGCAGGTTTATTGTAATACTAGCCCCGATTAATTTCAAGCTCTTCCACTTTCGGGATCTCTTAACGAGTTGTCGCAACTGATAATGAGTTTAGCAAGTACTCTTGCGGTGAACCATAGATTTCCGGGTGGGAAAATCGGTAGCAAAATTCACAGATAAGCTCACCTAAC
>JAAXWV010000242.1 GCA_013334845.1 Candidatus Roizmanbacteria bacterium
CTTCAAAATGCCCCCGAACAGAACGGACGATTTCCTGAATCTCCATGGGCAAAGTTCCCCCATTGGTATCGCAGAGAACTATGCACTGGGCACCTGCAGCTTCGGCCCGCGAAATAGTTGCCAGGGCGTAATCACGATCTGCCTTGAAGCCATCAAAAAAATGTTCGGCATCGTAAAAAAGGTATTCAACGTGGGCACGTAGAAAACCGAGGGAGTCCTCAATAATTGACAAATTATCCGCAAGACTAATCTGTAAAGCGTCGAATACGTGAACGTCCCAAGACTTCCCGAATATTGTAATTCCATGGGTCCTTGCGGCAATTAACGCCAGCAGATTTGGATCATTTTCAGGACGCTGTTTGAAATTCCTGGTGCTTCCAAAGGCGGTAAGTCTTGCGTTATTAAGTTGGTAGTTCTTAATATCAGCAAAATACTCGTTTGTTGTTGGGTTGGCACCAGGCCAACCCCCTTCAATAAAGTCAACCCCCAACTCGTCAAGATTCAAGGTTATCCGAATCTTGTCATGAGTTGACAAATTAAAATTCTCGGCCTGAGTGCCGTCACGAAGGGTGGTATCGTAAATAGTGATTTTAGCCATATTTAGAAGTAATAATCTCAGTTAGCTTGCTCTAAGGGAACAAAGTCCTTATCTAACGCGAATGCATCGTGGAGAGCGCGTACGGCGAGTTCCGAATACTTTTCCTCAATCACACAGGAAATTTTGATTTCGGAAGTACTGATCATAAGAATATTTATTCCTTCCCTGGCTAAAACCCCAAACATTGTATTGGCAATCCCAGAATGATTGCGCATTCCCACTCCAACAATAGAAATCTTGGCGATATCCTTCGAACCGGAAACTCGCTCAGCACCGATATCTCTTGCCACTCCCTCTACAATCTTCATAGCCCTGTCATAATCTGGACGAGGCACTGTAAAAGTCATATCTGTAAGATTTCCAGAACGAGTGTTCTGAATTATCATATCAACAACAATACCAGCTTCAGATATTGGAGTGAAAAGCCGCGATGCAATTCCTGGGGTATCTGGCACCCGGGTAATAGTTATTCGAGCTTCATGCTTGTTATAAGTTACTCCTGACACCAACATTGATTCCATATTCTTATCCTCCTCAACAACCCAAGTTCCTTCGGTTTCAGTAAAAGTTGACCGGACATGAACTGGAACTTTGTATCGCTTAGCAAGGCCTACTGACCTGATATCTAGAACCTTAGCTCCCAAGCTCGCAAGCTCCAACATTTCATCATAGCTGATTCGCTCAATCTTTCTGGCTTTATCACAAACGTTAGGATCAGTGGTGTACACTCCTTCAACGTCGGTAAAGATCTCGCACTGGTCAGCCCGTAAAGCGGCGGCCAAGGCAACCGCGGTAGTATCAGAGCCACCTCTGCCCAAAGTGGTTATATCCCCACTTTCAGTGACTCCCTGAAATCCTGCAACAACAACAATACGGCCAGCATCGAGATGGTGGTTTATTAGCTCAGAATCGATATGCTTAATCCGAGCCTTTGTGTGCACGCTATCTGTAACAATCTTTATCTGATCACCAAGGAGAGAGACGCATTCAACGCCTTCATCCCTAACAGCCATTGCAAAAAGTGCAACCGTAACTTGCTCGCCCGTGGAAAGAAGAACATCCATCTCTCGCTGGTCCGGCAATTTTTGCATTTGGATGGCAAGTTCGACAAAACGGTTGGTCTCACCGGCCATCGCGGATAAGACAACCACCATACGGTTGCCGAACTGAGCCAATTTAACTACTCTCTTTGCTACATTTCTAATTTTATCACAGTTAGCAACGGAGGTACCTCCGAATTTTTGGACTATCAAGGCCATTTCACGGACACCATTTAAAAAATTTTTCAACCAAAAATACGGTTAGCTTACAACAAAAAATCTTCCTAAAAAAATAAACAAAGACTGAATAACAATAAAAATAAAAAAAAACTAGGACATTTTCTCGATGAAGAAAAACCCGTAGAGACCTTAAAGACAAAGCAAATCTCATTATGCAAGCCGCCAACAATCCGTGAATTTAACCATATTTCCTACGGAAAAAAGATTTACATAACTAGCTTATACGTATTAAAAGTATTCTGCGTAAAAAGAAATTAACTGAGTACATTTTTATAAGCCACATCCTAACCACGGAAACACCCGATGCAATCTTTGAGAAAATTTTTATATTCTATCCACTGCCTAACAGTAGTCATTTTCTCTTTGGTCTGTCTCTTCCTGTTCAGTAATCTTTCCAGGCCAACGTTGAATGACCATCAGTATTCATCAAAAACATTAGATGAGGGTAACAATTCCAATTCACCGAGGGATCATGACCCCACAAATCTGTCCGAATTACTCAAGGCAGGATACAATGAAATTCATGGTACCATTCAAAGAGGAGACAGTTTAGCTAGATCTTTCGAAAAACACGATGTCCCGACTTTGGCAAGAGTGCAATTTATTCAAGCCTTCAAGAACAAAGTTGACTTCACTAACCTTCATCCGGGTGAACAATACTCAATAGTTCATGACCGTAACAATCAGATTATTAAGAGTGTTTACAGAATAAACCCATACACCAGTTACACAGCCTTGCCAACTGTGAATGGGTTTAAGGTGGTACGAGATGAAGTGGAACTTAAAGTAAAGACTGTAGGCATAAGTGGAGAAGTTGATTCTTCACTTTTTGCTGCTTTTCCGGACGACCTAAAATCCCCGAGGCTTGTATATGCTTTTGCCGACATCTTCGCATCGAAGATGGATTTCAACACCGAGACTATGCCTGGTGACCGCATAAATCTTGTTGTTGAGGAATACTATC
>JAAXWV010000035.1 GCA_013334845.1 Candidatus Roizmanbacteria bacterium
ATCTTTGTCTTCCATCGTGGCGAAGTCTTCCTCAAATACGGAATCTATAATTTCCCGGCTAACAACCATCTCTTCTCCAAACCTGAGTCTCGCAGTTCCATCAATGACTTCATGTGGTGGCTCTGGTTCCTTACCGCCAGTTACTTCTTCCCAGAAAGATTGGTCATCGTTTTCAAATTCTTTAAAACGTTTAAGTTGTTGGTCAAGATTAAGTCCTAGGTGAGTGACGATATATCCATAATTGTCCGGGTGAGTTGGGTCATTTTGCACAATTACACGAAGAATTCGACCAACAAATTGGATATAAGGAGCAAGTGAGCGGAATGGGTTGAAGATAGCAGCCACGCTTAGCTTGGGATGGTCAAACCCCTCACCAAGCATTTGTACCTGAACAATACAGTCAAGTGTTCCATTGGTTAAGTCTCTTATAACTCTGATCTTTTCGTCCTCATCCATTTTGCTATGAATGACTTCTGCGTTGTAGCCACGCTCAGAATACAAAGAGCGTATCTGTTCAGCGTGCCTTATTGAGCAGGCAACGGCAATAATTTGATGCTTGGTCCCGGAAAGGCGAAGCTTCTCCAGTTTTTCCAAACTGTTCTCAACGATATTGATATTACAAGGTTGCGAAAGGGCAACTCCTCGACTAAACCAAGTCTCCTCTTTCATTTTAAGAACTTCTTGGAGTGTAGAGGTTTTTTCCTCGCCCTTTGCAGTAAAGGTTAATTCTGACGGTGCTACATAGCTTGCCGTTAATTTCTTAATATAGCCTTTGATGCTGGCACTCTTAAAAGAGTAACGGTATATGAGTTCACCAGGTAAGTCTTGGCGGTCGCTCCTAAAGGGAGTAGCTGTTAAATTAATAATTTTGGCATTTGAAAATTTTTCGAATACTTTTTTCCAACTAGTGGCGGCGCTATGATGACCTTCATCAACAATAATCATATCGAAAAAGTCATCTTTAAATTGGTTAAGCCACTTGTCAGTATTGGTAGCGAGCTGTTGAATATTTGTCACAATGATGTGAGAACTTTCAGATATGCTCACGTTACCTTCATCCAAACTACAAACATATGGCCCAGCTACCATATCTTTTTCTTCTAAGACAAAAACCTTCCTCCAGAAACATTTTTGTCTGTTTGTTATATCTAGATTACGATAGAGCTCCTCTTTAATAGTCAGGTTTGGTGCAATAACCAAGACGCGACCTTTGGAGATATTTAACGGTAGAAGCGAAATTAGACCAGTTTTTCCACAACCGACAGGGATTTGGATAATCGCTTGTTTGCCACCTTTTGAAAAAAAGTCATTAGCGCGAAGGTATCCCTCCCTTTGTGGTTCACGAAGGAGATCATTATTTTCTATATTAGGGTTGAGATTAAGGAAAAAGTTTTCAATCGACTTACTAGCCTGAAGCCACTCATCTAATTTCTCTTTACTAAAAACCCATTTATTGACAGATTTAGAGGCAGGTATTTTTCCAGATTGAGCGAGCTCATACAATTTAGTCTTACCTATTCCTAGGTATTTTGCTGCTGCTTCGATTGTTATCCATTTATCATTGCTTATCATATCTTATCACCTTATGACTAATAGTAAGTTATAGTAACCGAGATGTCAATGGAATAAACACTGTGTCCCCGCGTGTTGGCTTGTGTGGCACATTCATGCCTGGAGTGGCATGGTTCACCGTTATTTAGCTTCAAACGGCTCGTTGGGGACGTTGTGAGCCGGTGTGCGATAAGGTCTTGAGTAGCTTCACCTGGAATTCAATCAGGGCAACAAAAGACCGGAGAATAAAACGTTTGAGTGTTTTCATAGAAACCTTAGCGCATGCGAGCCCTGGCAAGTGGTCCTTCGAGTTCATTGGAGAAGTTGATCAGTTGGCCACCACTAGTAAAGGCAACGCTTAAGCTTGGCTGTTCTTTGGACTCGTAGACCTTGCTACAGGGAACGCCATTACCGTTGCGGTACAAGCCAGGAGCGTTCTTGTCCAGATCCTCACTACAAGTTTCAGTCGGTGGATCTAGCTGGACAGTTCTGGCTTCTCCCTTCAAAATGAGGAAATAATTTACCCTACCACTTCCACCGTCCTTTTTACCAGTCTCGAGTGTTAATTTAGAAAGATCGATATTTCCTAAAGCAATTGAGTGTTTAGCAATAAAGTTACGAGCCAACTGTTCAATCTCTGTTTGGCTATATTTGCCACTGTAGTCGTATTGCTTCTGGTCACTGAACCATCGAGAGCCGTCGGCTTTATAACCCCAGGTCCCAGGAGTCTCATCAACTTGGATGATATGGTTTGTTACAGAATTTACAACAAAATAGGTCGAATCAACCGAGTAGGTTTCACTCTTGGCTGGAATAAGCCGGTCCTCTTCCAGGTTATAAAAGGCATCGTTACATTCATATTTCACTGCGATAGTCGGCATTTCCAAAAAATCACGAACGGCAGCCACCGCTTTTTCCCTATCTTCAGGAGAGCGAGCAGTCAAAGCACATAGCTTATCAGATAATTCACGGCTGGCTTGGGAGTTATGTTCCCGATATTTAGGATCAGTATCGGCAGTTTGAGTCAGTTCTTTAATTTGTTGGAGCTTCTGGTCCTGAACCTGTTGAACCTTTATCGATTGAACCTTGGGGCGGATTAACCAGAAAGCAGAGCCAACTAACACCAGAAGAACAGAAGTGATAACCAGGGGTTTGTTTTGAGTCATTTTCATTGTCATATTTTTACCTCCTACAGAGCTAACTGATAACGTGTCGAGATGTTAGCTTGCTTCAAGAGCTAAAGTCAAATCAATCGGCCTTCTAGAGGAAGTCTAGCACAAAAGAGATAAGGAGTCTGTCGAAAAGAATACAGGGAGTCTCTACGATTTGAACACATGGGAAAAGCAATAACTCACAAATTCGTTCTAGAAAAATTCGGTCAAAAGATGCAAAGGGTCCGCAAGTCTCAAGGCATTAGCCAAGAGGAACTAGCGGCAAGATTATCGTTACACAGGACGTATATCGGCATGGTAGAGCGAGGAGAAAGGAATCCAACCATCAGGACTCTCTACAAAATCGCCAAGGCGTTGAAAGTTGATTCTTCGGAACTACTGCCCTTCTAAGAGTGGTAGCCCTCATAAGGCTCTTTGCCCTTCTTCATAACAAAGACTTTGCCTGTAACTTTTGATTCATCGGAGCACAAACGCGCGACTTGTTTGGCTATTTGACTTGGTTCTATTGCTTCGTCCATGTATTGAGAAAAATACTTTTTGTAAGCTTCAGTAGCAGTGTCAGAAGGAGAAATGGCGTTTACTTGGATATTTTTATCTTTGAGCTCTTCAGATAAACCGATGGTTAGATCTTCTATGGCTTTTTTGGAAACATAATAAGGAAGCCAACCTTTAGCTCCATTTTCAAACGTACCAGAGATGTTGAGTATTTTGCCACCATTTTTCATCAGAGGAATAAAGGCGTGTGTTAACAAGGTAGGAGCAGTAAGACCAACGGCATAGGTATCAAGAATAACTTGCTGAGAAAACGACTCAAAAATCCTTTCCTGCATAAACTTCGTCTGGTCCGTGCCAAATACCAGCAACATTGACCAAAATATCAACCTCCTCAGTTCTTTGTTTGACCAGAGCAATAAGAGCATTGAGAGAGTCTAACTTCGTAAAATCACCCAAGAAAACTTCGGATTGGCCACCCTGCGAGGTAATCAGACTTTTCGTCTTAAGCAGTTTATCCTGAGCACGACCAGCCAAAGCAATAAATACTCCTTGCTTAGCAAGCTCCAGAGCAATCGCCTGGCCAATACCAGTAGAGGATCCTGTAACGACTGCAAATCTGTTTTTCATAGTTCTTCTTCTGAGATCAAAGGATAAATATCAAAAGCGACTTCTTCATAAGGGTGAACTTTACGCATAGCTGCAATCACTTCTTTTGCTATATTTCTGTCGCAAATACACTCGATGCGTTCTTCTTGGACTTCTTCTGATTTTCCAACTTCGCCAATAGCTGGCTTAGCCCCTTCAAGGGGTAGGAATCTTCCAACGCCATCAACAGAATAACTACAGTGGCTGTAGTTGCCAATCTTACCAGCTCCAGCATTACCCATCGCCTTACGGACAATATCTGTGTGTGACTTTGGAACGAAAACAACTATTTTTACTTGTTTCATATTAAAGAAATGCTAATACTTCTTTAGCTAAAATGTCCTCGTGTGGCGCAAATGAATGAACAGATCCTTCAATAAGTTTTCCTTCAGAAACTGGAATGCTTTTTAGCAAGATTTCCATTGCTTCCTCTGGGTGTTCAGGATTACTAAGATGGAAAAATTCGTCTTTTGAACCAACAATAATTTTGGTTGGTACGTTGATTTTCTTGAGTGCTGGGAAATCGTAGTCCTTATTCATAAACTCATACAGCCTTCCTAACTCATCTTGGCTGTACCAACTAATCCAAGTCTTATAGGAGACAACTATGTTGTCGAATTCTTCAGTTATCATCTCATCACCTTTACCGGCATCGACCATTTTCTGGGCTTTGGTGAGCAACTCTTCAATTGGTGTTTGTGTGTAGGTTAAGAGAGCGCCCTTTTTATCAAATGGTGAGAGAAGTATAAGCTTCTTAATTGAATCCTTATTTCTACCTGTTAACAAATATCTGACAACTTTATAAGTACCCAATGAATGACCGGACAAAATTATATCGGTATATCCTTTCTCCAGAAGAAATCTAACCCAGGCTCCGATATCCATATGTGTATCTTCAAGCAATTCGTAACGAGCACCAATTGTTTTTGTCTTTCCATCTGGAGTATTGAAATCTTTTATTTTTTCACACCCCCTTGTATTAACTGACAGGAAAGTAATTCCTTTTTCTTCCAAACTACTGGCTAGAACTTGTACGAATTTGTTTTCATAAAAATTACCTTCAAATCCGTGGATATGCAGAAGTGCCTTTTTTCCTTCTTTAGGAGCAAAGTAACCCTGGAGAAACAAACCATCGGAGGTAGCTACTTGTACGAGTTGATTGTTCATCATAATTCACTCCTTACTTGCTCTAAAATTTTATCGCTAATATCTACCATTTCCCCAGAGAGTTGTTCTTGTCTTAACCTATGAGACTGTTCACCAGGGAAATATATCTCTTCAACACCATCCATCTTTGGAGCATTTTTCAATTCTGTGATTGCAGCTTTAATGTCTTTTTTGAAGTCGGCAAGTGGTCGGAAAAGAGTTGGATCGATGAGAATATAGAATGAACCCCAGCCTCCTGGAACCGCATAACCAACTCTGGCTCCAGTCAATGCACCGGCAAGTAGTTCGACAATAAGACCCAGTCCGGATCCCTTATAACCGGCAAATGGTAGTAAACCTCCAGACATTGCTTTAACAGGATCTGTGGTTGGCTTTCCATCAGCATCAATAGCCACTCCAGGCTTTATTTCTCTGCCTTCATTCTTAGCTACCATTAGCTCTCCCCAAGTCGTAAGGGTTGAAGCCATATCTAAAATGACCGGCGTATCTTCAGTAGGAACTCCAATAGTCATTGGGTTAGTACCCCACAATTCTTTTTTTGAACCATAAGGAACTAAACCACCCGGTGAGTTATTAAAACCAATAAAAATCAAATCCTTTTCTGTAGCTTTTCTGGCATAACCACCGATGTAGCCGGTCACTCCTAAATCCTTAATTCTAACAGATACCATTCTCGAGGTCTTTATTTTCTCAAATGCCAGATCAAGAGACTTATAAATAACACCATATCCAAGCTTGCCATGACCATCTATGTGAATATGAACTGGAGATTCGTCAATAATATCGAGCTTTAGTGCGTCGATATTTAGTCTTTTCTCATCTGATTGTTTTTTGAAAGATATTAAACGGACAAAACCATGGGTTTTTCTACCTGCTAATTCGGCATCGACAACATTCTCAGTAATTAAAGTAGATTCCTCTGGTGACAAACCAAGCTTTTCAAGAAACTTCTGAGAAATTTGATTTGCCTCTGAAACTTTAATTTTCATAATTGACCTTAGTTTACCAAAAACGACATCTTCTTGCCAGACAATTATTACTCCTTGTCTCCAAAAGTAAACATAAACAACCACAAAGTTTATTGAGATGGACAGCGCACCTTCCCTAAACTGATCGTAGTTCTCAAATAAATTACTATGAATCAGCAAACATCTTCCGATACCTACGTAACCAGTGACCTCGCCCTAGCCACTACCATTTCTCTCCAGTTTCCTATTCAGGACATTGACCGGTCCAATCCCCGCAAAGCCGTCTTTGTTTTCTTGCGGTCCCCAGAACTAGAAGACCTTGTCGAAGGCTACTTTCGTAACGAACTCAAAATCTCACCTCAGACATTTTTTAACCAGTTACGCGACATTAAATCGCGGCTTTATGCCGAAAGAAGCCTATGGTGAGCCAAAAGTTACTACTCGAGCTCAGGCAGATTCTCAAAGAGGACTACAACGTTGATTTAAAGCTTGAGGAAGTCTTGGACATTGCCCTGGTCCTTATCGGCTTTGCAGAAACAGCCATGAAGATTGAGGCCAAGAGCGGTAGCTCATAGCCCAAGACCAAAACAATAAATGAATATGTCAATGAAACAGAAAGAAATTACGGAAAATCTATACCTCCAATTCTGGAGAAACCCCATCTTTTACAAGGGATTATTGGCCTCTGTAAACGCCGATCAATGGCATACCTTCACTGCTTTGGCGGTATTTATTAATGACAAAGGCGAGTGCCACCCTTCTCTAAGTAAGCTCAAGCAAATTCTAGGCCTAGGTAGCGTAGCCAGTGTCAGCAGACGTATCACTTCTCTCGCCAAGGCACGATTTGAAGGGAAACCATTAATTGAAATCAGTAAGAAGAAACATCAGAACAAGAGCGGGACCAATGTTTTTGCCAATAACTCCTACCAATTGAACCAAGAAATCGTCACTATCTTTGCTCCCCATGAGTCAACTCTCGCATGTCGTGAACAACAAATGAGTAAGTTAGAGGAAATCAAGGCTAAATTCATGGAGTCACATGTTATCAGCGAGAAACGAGATGACGACAACCTAACTAGAAGGAGTTTTTAACGAAAAATAATTAACAAAACGAAATGCAAACTATGAAAAACAAGGTTGACCGAAAGTTGGCTAAAACTTGGCTAGGAAAAAGCCTGATAATGGTGGGACAACATGTGGATGAAGTGTGGATGGGTATTGGTCAATTGTTGGTCAAAAATTGGTCAGCATTTAAGGCTAAAGAGGTTGGACAAAAGTTGGATGAAAGTTGGACGGATTTTGGCAGTAAAAGACTTCTCCAACTCTTCTCCAATACTTCTCCAGAAAACGAGGGTTTTAGCCTGGATAAATCAGGACAACATCAGGATGAAATCGGTATAGAAAATTGCGTCAAGGTTTCGTCATGGTTTCGTCAGTTTGGAGGCTTTAAGGTTGGGCAACTCTTGGGTGAAACTTGTGTGGATTTGGGACCTTTTTACCCAGCAATGAACCGAGTCATCCAACCCCCCTCATTTATTGCCCACTCGCTTATAGTCCACAACAAACGAGTGTCCTATGGGTACACCAAGGTTACACCAGCGCTACACCAGGAATTCTCTCTGTTTGATATTTCTCGAGTTTCCCTTTATGTTGTGTTGCCAGATCAAAGCCTATGAAAACTGCCATTTTCTGTCGAGTATCAAGTAAAGAACAAGAGGACACTGGTTACTCTTTACCAGCCCAGGAGAAGTTTCTGCGCGATTATGCTGAGAAACAAGGACTGGAAGTAGCCAAGGTCTTTGCTATTTCCGAGTCAGCCGCTGGCAAAACTCAAAGAAAAGTCTTCATCGAAATGGTAGCTTACGTTCGCAAGCACGACATCCCCACCATTATTGTCGAGACTACGGACCGACTAACCAGGAATTTTGCCGATGTCCCCATGATTGACCTTTGGATTACCGAGAATGAAACCCATCAGGTCCACTTGGCTAAAGAGGGCTGTATTCTCCACAACACCTCCCGTTCCCATGAATGGTTTATGTGGCGGGTCAAAGTCGCCACGGCCGAGTATTACGTCCGGCTCTTATCCGAGAACGTCAAGAAAGGACAGAAAGAGAAAATCGCCCAGGGCTGGATCCCTACCAAACCACCCAATGGTTATAAAACGATTGGCGAGACTGGCCACAAGATCCATGTTGTCGATGAAGACACTGCGCCATTAGTGAGGAAAATGTTTGAACTCTATGCCACTGGCAATTATTCAACCAAGAGGTTGGTCAAGAAAATGTATGATGAAGGCATGAGATCCCAGCTGGGACACAGGCTTCCACACAGCCGGATTCATTCCCTACTACGCGATCCCTTTTATATCGGTAAAATTAGGTGGAACAAAGAAGTCTGCGATGGTAAACAGGAACCGTTAATCTCTGTCGAACTGTTCAACAAGATTCAGAATATGCTCACTAGCAGGAACACTCCCAAGTACCGCAAACACAACTTCCTCTTCCGAGGACTAATTAAATGCGCCAGCTGCCATAATTCGATCACTTTCGAAATCGCCAAAGCCCAATACATTTACGGCCACTGCAACCATTATCACGAATGTCCCCAGACTACCTGGGTCAAAGAAGATGAGGTAGAAGCCCAGCTAATCAGCGGCTTTGAGAACCTACGAATCAAAAACAGTCATATTACCGACTGGCTCCGAAAAGCCTTGAAAGAAAGCCACAAAGACGAACTCGAGTACCACAATGACACCGTGGGAGAGTTAAACACCCGCTACGAGGCGGTCCAGAAGCGATTGGATAAGTTATACGATGATAAGCTCGATGAGAAAATCACACCCGAGTTTTATAGCCGCAAATTTAAGCAGTACTCAGACGAAAAAGACGAGATCACCGAGTCAATTAAAAAACATTCTAATGCCAGCACTGGTTTCTTGAACCTTGGTGTCAGCATTTATGAACTCTCTCAGAGAGCTAAAGAGATTTATTTAGAGGCCAAGGCCAAGGACATGATCGATGAACAGCGAGCACTTATAAGGTTTGTCTTCGGGTCATTAACAGTGGACGAAGGAAAGCTCAGTTACACCTACAGCAAGACCTTCAAAATCCTCTCCGAGGCAGTAACAGAAACAAATGGTCCGAAAGTGGAAAAAATCGATGACTTAGAAAATGGAAAATTCGAACTTACAAAAAAGCCCGACAATTCAACACAAAGGGACGCTTTGTTGCCTCTGCGTCCCATCTGGCTCGAGAAATGGGTACAATTTCGGACAACTGACTGGATGACAGAACTTGAGTATCCAGAGTACGCAACGAAAGAAATCAATCTTTTTCTCCATTAACCAGTTTTTTTACTACTCGATCAAAGTCTGACTCAATCGGTTGGGTTTTATTGAACTCCTTGTACTCAGACAGAGCCTTCTTGTCTGCTTCATCCTTAGAAACTCTACCTCTGCCATCCAGAATTCTATATTCATTAAAAGACAGGAATTTGTTGACGCTTTCGGCAAATTCATCCATTGTGAAAGCTTGTCTGTTTTCAATCAAATTTTCGATGTAATCAAAAAAACCAGTGACAGTACGCTCAAGCTTTTTAATCTGTTCTTCCGGCAGATAGTTTTTAGCAACTGTCACATCAGCCGATAAAATCCGGCCAGCAGGGGCGTTCTACCAAGTAGTCAGTGCCATATGAGGTTGCTTACAATCAACCCGCTCATCAATAATCTCGGCAGCAGTGTGACCAGTAATAGCAAAGTGAAATTTATTTTTAACGGTAGCAAAGAAGTCTTTAGTGGTTTGAGAATGAGGGTCGTAATCAATGCTGCATTCAGCAAAAATATCAGTGATTTGCTGATAGATCCGGCGTTCACTAGCACGAATTGAGCGGACTCTTTCTAGCAACTCTTTAAAGTAGTCCCTACCAAAAATACGTCGAGGATCCTTCAGTCGCTCGTCGTCCATGGTGAAACCCTTAATGTTGTACTCCTTTAGACGCTCAGTTGCCCAAATACGAAAGTGAGTGGCTTGTGTCGCATTGACCCTGTAGCCTACAGATATAATTGCATCGAGGTTATAAAACTTTGTTTGATAAGTTTTGCCGTCACTGGCAGTATGTTCCAAAATGGAACTAACTGCACTTTCCTGTAATTCCCTGCTCTCAAATATATTTTGCAGGTGTTTTGTGACAGCAGGTCGTTGAACTCCAAAAAGTTGCGCAATTTTCTCTTGAGTTAACCAAATGTTTTCATCCTTGATGAAAAGTTGCGGTATACTCATGTAAACGAGGCCGGACAGGCTCTTCTGGGATTATCTGAGTCACGCATCGCAGGATGCGCCCCGTCGGAGGTGTTCGGGCAGGAGATATACTGATCTCGGATCAGGTAGTCGACTACGAATTGCAAA
>JAAXWV010000243.1 GCA_013334845.1 Candidatus Roizmanbacteria bacterium
GATTGCGCTTTTTTTCCTTTTCATATTGAGCTTTGTAACTTTGATGAAAGCTGAGATTTTTCTGATATTCAAAGAAATTTTTAGTGAGCGATGAGAGGAAAAAAAGGAACACAAAGCCAATAGCGAGCCGTTTGATAAGCTTCATACCTTAAGTATACCTCACTTCGTCTGACTCGCCATGAGGAGGCGGGTGATGCGAGAGGGGTCGGCTTTCGAGCGTAGTTCCTTAACGCAAATGCCAATAATGGCTCTCGAGTTTTGCTGATATATGTCCTGATGGGCTGCAATTACTTTGTTAATTTCCTGTTGAAGTTCTTCGTCTGAAATTTCCTGAGGGAGGTAAGTTAAAAGTATAACTAGTTGTTTTTTGTACTCTCCAGCCAATTCAGGACGGCCGCCTTTTTCAAATGCTTCAATAGATTCATTGAGTTCTTTAGCTTGTCTGCGGAGCACGTTGACAATCTCCTCTTCATTGAGTTCTTCCTTTTTGTCTACTTCTTTGTTTTTTATTTGTGCTAAAATATATCTAAGTACCTCCACGGTTTGTCGATCACCTGATTTCATGGCCACAATTTGATCGTCTTGTATTTTTTTCTTTATCATTTCATAATTATAACTTATGTCCAAAAAAATCACAGAGGATGCGCTACAAATCTTCTCTGAGTTTCAGGAGAAGGTCTTGAAGAGTAAGCCCACTATAAGCGAGATGACGAGCGAGATCCGTATGATGCAGTTTAAGATTCGTCCGCTACAGGGGAATATTTCCTTGCTCAACCTGAAGAATAGGAAGTTTATCGAGATTGTTTGGAGTTTGGGGAAAATGGATGAGTTTTTCCTTTCACATATGCCGAAGGTTCGGGTGAAGGAGCGCCAGATGTTTATCAAGATTTTTGACAATCTCTATAATAAATTTCAGAATGATTTGAATAAAATCTCATTTAGAGGCCACTCGAGCAATTCTGGGGTATTTGAACTGGAGATTTATCGCGAACGCACAAAAAAGTTTAACTGATACCATGCAAAAATTCCCCATTGTTCTTGATTTAGAGACGAAACATACGTTTCGGGACTTCAACGAAGCAAGTAAGTTGGGAATTTCTGTAGCCGTAATCTTCGACTACAAGGACAATCAAAGCAAAGTGTATTTTGAAAAGGATATCCATAAGCTCTTCCCTATACTTGAAAACTGTTCCTACATCATCGGCTATAATGTTCGTAGCTTCGATGTGAATGTATTACAAGGATACTATCCCGGTGATGTTACTCAGTTTTCCGTGTTTGATATTCTGGATGATATCCGTGATAAGATAGGTCGTCGGATCGGGCTCAATGATGCAGTCTCGGCCACACTAAATCTCCATAAATCGGGCCACGGTTTGCACGCAATCGATCTCTACAAAGAAGGAAAGTGGGAGGAGCTAAGCAGTTACTGTACAGACGATGTGATGCTCACCAAACAGCTGTTTGAATATGGTATTGATCACGGGGAGATCTACTATATGAACGAGGTGGGCAAGGTGCCAATCCGGGTCGACTGGCGCAAATACCGGGAAGATTCAGGGAAAAGCAACATCCCCCTCACCCTCCCATTTTGATATCCTTATGATTACTACTCAAGACCTCATTAAACTTAAACAACCCGATACCTCTATTCTCGTTTCTTCACCCCTTTCTGAGAGGTTTTCCCCACGCGTCTATGCATCTGATCCGATCCCGGAAAACGACCTCATGAAAATCTTTGAAGCCGCCCGTTGGTCGCCCTCTGCAATGAATGCCCAGCCCTGGTTTTTTTATTATGCTGTACGCGGGACAAAGAGTTTTGATCTTATTGCGCAAACACTTATGCAGGGAAATGAGTGGGCAACTCAGGCACCTCTCTTGATTGTCGCGTGTTATATCACTCAGGACGAGAGTAAGTATGAATCATATGCTAAGTATGATCTCGGACAAGCGGTGCTGAGCTTGGTGCTCCAGGCTCAATTGCTCGGGTATCATGGCCGTCAGATGGCGGGATTTAACAAACTTCAGTTGTTAGAATCGCTCCAGCTCCCCCCCTGATCACAACCCCTATACGGTTGTTGCTCTTGGGAAAATTGGAGATTACGCGACTGCTTCGGAAAAAGATGTGGCACGTGATAATCGTAAACGAGAACGGAAGATGGATATGATAAAACGATTGATATAACTTAGCGAGAAAAAGCTCTACGTATTTGTTATAATGAACGTTGTTGTGATTTCCCCTGTAGCTCAACGGTAGAGCAGGAAGCTGTCAATAGGCAGCCTTTCGGAGTAATTCGGAAGGAAAACGGGGTTAATTGCGGGAAGCCTAAATCGAAAGATATGGTAATCCGCAGCCAAGCTCGCCTAATCGGCGGGAAGGTTCAGAGACTAGGTGAGTACACCCAGCGAACGCCCCGCTCCTAGAAATAGGATGATGATATAGTCCACACTTTTATGAAAATAAAAGATAATGTGTAACTTCAAGGTTCGAGGTTCGAATCCTCGCGGGGGAGCCCGGGTTGTCAGACACATGGTCAAACGTAGAGATAGCTTGATAGATCGGGCTAATCTCGGAGTACGCTACGTTTGAATAATCATACGTAATTCCGGCAGGAAATAGCGGCGCTGGTATTACGAATATGACTTCTGATACGGGCTTTAGACCTTCATTACAATCTAAACATACGAAATCTACTTTTAAAAGCAAATTTTGATCAATTTTGGTACTATTTTTTGGTGAAATACTGTACAGAATGTCATGGAAAAGTTGAGAGGAAAAATGGGATAATACAGCGAGAGATTATGACAAAGGCA
>JAAXWV010000244.1 GCA_013334845.1 Candidatus Roizmanbacteria bacterium
TAGCTAATGGGTGGTCTGGTTATTTTAATAATGCTTTGACAGCAATGGGAATGCCTTTACCTGAGATGCTAACTAAGTCACCTGATTTAGGCGGCCTCATTAACCTTCCTGCAACTACAATTATTCTTATTCTCATGGGGATGCTCATTATTGGCATTAAACAGAGTTCACAACTCAATGCTGCTATGGTCTTTGTGAAATTGCTCACCATTACAGTTTTTGTTGCTATTGCCACATTCAACGTTAATCCAACAAATTGGCATCCATTCATGCCCTTTGGCTGGTTTGAAACTTTACCAGATGGGAAAACAACAGGAGTTCTGGCTGGTGCTTCCATGGTGTTTTTTGCTTATGTAGGATTTGATGCAGTTTCAACCGCAGCAGAAGAAGCTAAAAATCCTCAACGCGATGTGCCGATCGCCATTATCAGCGCGCTTGGAATATGTACTGTTATTTATATCATCGTCTCAGGACTACTTACAGGGATTGTTCCTTATAGCTCACTAAATGTTTCATCTCCTGTTGCCCACTCATTACAATTGCTAGGATATAACTGGGCGTCAGCATTAGTTTCCACAGGAGTAATTGCTGGGCTGACTACAGTTATGCTGGTCTTGTACTATGGGCTAACGCGCATTATTTTTGCAATGTCACGGGATGGGTTGCTCTCTCCATTTTTTGCAGAGGTTAATCCAAAAACCCAAACACCTGTTCGCGTAATTGTTATGACTGGAGTCATCATGGCAATCGGGGCGGGTCTTTTCCCGTTAGGCGCACTGGCAGAACTCGTGAATATAGGAACCCTAGCAGCTTTTGTTCTAGTATGTTTTGGCGTGATAGTTTTACGTATACGTCAGCCAAATTTACATAGACCATTCAAAACACCATTGAATCCTGTTTTTCCTATACTTGGAATGTTGTCCTGTGGTGCATTGATGGCTTTTCTGCCACATAGCACATGGCTTAGATTTATTGTATGGATAACAATTGGATTGATTATTTATTTCACTTACTCTATACGTCATAGCAAATTGGCTCAGAAAGATTAGCAACTATCTTGAAGTAATGAATGGCAGCTTTGGGTTGTGAGTTCAACTGGTCGATGCAACACGTTATTCTTATACAAAAGAATGAGGTGTTGAAAAATGAAACAGAGACCAAGAATTTATTACAGTGATGAACAAAAAGCCATCATGTGGGATCGGTGGAAAAAAGGTGATTCATTACACGACATAGCGCGGATTTTTGACAGAAATCACTCCTCAATAGCGGGTATATTATCTGTGACGGGCGGGATTAGACCCCCTCAAAGAGTAAGATCACATCTAGCACTATCGCTTTCAGAGCGCGAGGAAATTTCCAGAGGTGTAGCAAGTCAAGAATCGTTTCGTTCGATTGCCCATCGACTTGGACGCTCGCCATCTACAATTAGCCGTGAGGTCAAACGCAATAACGGCACCCATGATTATCGCGCACCACAAGCAGATCAAACTGCATGGGATCGTGCGAAACGTCCGAAGCTTTGCAAACTATCAGGTAATCAAGATTTAATAAAATCCATCACATGTAAGCTACAATTAAACTGGTCACCGCAGCAGATTGCTGGTTGGTTGAAAAGAGAGTTTCCTACAGAAGAGCATAATCAAGTGTCACATGAAACCATCTATCGTAGCTTGTATGTTCAGACTCGTGGCGTATTGAAGAAGGAGTTAATTCAATACCTGAGGACGAAACGTATTATGCGTAGGTCCAAGCATTCGAGCTTAAAAGGAAATGGACTTGGGCAAATTACAGATACAGTTTCGATTAGTGAACGTCCAGCCTCTATAGAGGATCGTGCTATACCAGGACATTGGGAGGGTGACTTGATAGCAGGATCTAAAAACAGCTACATCGTTACATTGGTTGAGCGTCATTCACGATTTGTAATGCTAGCTAAAATTAAAGACAGAAAATCCGAAAGCGTTGTATCTGCTTTAATCAAGCAAGCAAAGAAACTCCCAAGTGAGTTATATAAATCATTAACTTTGGATAGAGGTACTGAGTTTGCAGAACATCGTCGGTTTCAAGTGGAGACGAATATTGACGTGTACTTTTGCGACCCCAACAGCCCGTGGCAACGAGGTAGCAATGAAAACACCAATCGCTTATTGAGGCAGTACTTTCCAAAAGGCACTGACTTATCCGTACACTCACAAGCTAAACTAAGTGCAGTGGCTAGACAGCTAAATGAGAGACCTCGTAAAACATTAAATTATGAGACCCCAGCAGAAAGATTTAAAACGTGTGTTGCATCGACCAGTTGAACTCACAGGATTTTGCAGCCAAACATTCTCTACTGGCAATTGACGATAGACTTTCAAACCCTGAACCTAATTCGCAATTTATTAATGGTCGCATTACAGAAATAGCTCAGACAGAACCATTCGCACGCAACACTACCAGAATTTTACTGCAACGCCGCAACATCGATGCCTGACATGGCTTCCCGCGTTTCCTTTTAATTTTCGTTGCCGCAACGATACTTACTATCCGCAACTTACCACCACGTATCGCTAATGTTGCTTTTTATCCGCAACGCGCCTTGCTATGCGGTTATTGGCTCTCTGCAAAACGTGGCGGCGTGGCGGCAATTTTCCGGTAGTGTCGCACTAAAAAAAAGAAATGTCTGGTCAGTCTATGGCCCTTAGAATACTTCCCGCCTCAGCATGCGCCAGCATATACGCACGTAACCTGTGGTAATGATTCGCGCAAACTTCTGCAAATGCTGCGTTACTGCTAAAACTAAGGTGGCTATAG
>JAAXWV010000036.1 GCA_013334845.1 Candidatus Roizmanbacteria bacterium
TCCTTATTCGGCAATGTCGATGGCCGAATATTTCTGTGACGCGGGAGAAGACGTGTTGGTAATACTTGATGATTTATCTATGCATGCAAAGTTCTATCGTGAGCTTTCCCTCAAAACGGGGCGTTTCCCGGGCCGTGACTAATATCACGGCGACATCTTCTATGCCCATGCCCGTCTTCTTGAACGAACTGGGAATTTTCTCCACCCCGAGAAAGGGGAGACTTCCATTACCTGCTTGCCGGTTATAGAGACAATTGAGGCCGATCTGACAAGCTACATAGCTACCAATGTCATGGGTATGACCGACGGGCACATTTTTTTCGATAGCAATGCCTATAATAAGGGGCGCCGTCCGGCAATCAATATCCAACTTTCGGTAACTCGGGTCGGTAAACAGACGCAAACCTCGCTTGTCAAGGAAATTAATCGCGAAGTGATGGCGTTTTTAAGTAAGTACGAACATCTCCAGCAGTTTTCTCACTTTGGTGCTGAGCTTTCTGCCAAGGTGAAAGCGGAGCTTCTCATGGGAGAACGCCTCTATAGTTTTTTCAACCAGGATCTTCATGAGTCGGTTCCTGATGAGGTGCAGTTGCTCTTGTTTGCTCAGATCTGGCTTCATCAGTATGATAGTGTCCCCACCGATCAGATTTCCCGGCACCGTTGGGCCCTTACTAAGGCGTATACACATGATAAAAAGTTCTTTGAGGAGGCGACAAGTCTAGGCACCCTCTCTGAGCTGCTCAAGAACGTTGAATCGATTAAAACTCACATTGATTCTCTATGCCAGGAAAACTCAAATTAAAACAGGAGATGGAAGCATCTCATGCACTCCGGGATATCTCTCAAGTCTATCAGGATCTATCCGTGATGAAAATGCAGGAGATCCGGAAATCGGTACTCGAAACCCGTTCGTTCATGAATAAAATCTCTGAGATATTTGTTGACATTAAACACTCGTATAGGAAACGATTTCAGGAAGAAGCAGAGCACAAAAAGCGGGCGGGAAAAACCGCCACGGAACAGGAATGTAAACGGGCTGCAATTCTCCTGTCAGCAAACTCAAAAATGTACGGGAGCGTGGAAGCAAATGTGTTTGAGCACTTTCTTCAGGAGACGGCAAAGTCTCAAGAAGATATTATTATTATCGGGAAACTCGGGCGTAGTTATTACGAAAGTCAGCCCCGCAAGCGGGCATATAAATATTATGACCTTCCTGATTCAGTGGTCAAAATCGAAGACATTGAGAAAGTGATGGGTCAGTTGGCAGAATATCAGGATATCAATGTATATTATGGACAGTTTATAAGTATTGTCACCCAAAATCCAATCTCCTCAAACATTACCGGAGAGAAGCCGTTTGAATTTCTTGAGCAGGAAACTTATGAAGAGCATGACTATTATTTTGAGCCTTCCGTCGATAAGATCCTGCATTTTTTTCAAAATCAGCTGATTGTGTCACTTTTCAAGCAGGCGATGTTTGAGTCGCAGCTTGCCCGCTTTGCTTCACGAATCACCGCTATGGACGAGGCACTTCAGCACATTGATTCGTATTTGGGCACACTTAAGGCAACAAATCGTCTGCTCAATAAGCGTCTGGAAGGCAAGCGGCAGATAGAAAAAATAGCAGCTATTGTTTCAATTGCGAATTGATACCATTATATTATGTTTAAAGGAAAAATAACCAGTATCCGGGGAGATGTTGTTGAAATTTCGTTTACCGGCGAAGCCCCACTTCTTCATGACGTGGTGACGCTCGCCGATGACAGTTCGGTGAAAATGGAGGTATTTTCGTCAGCTTCCGACTCTTCATTTTATACCTTGCTACTCGCAGGTTCTGACAAAATTTACAAGGGAGCGACCGTCATTGATACGGGAGAACCAATTGCGATTTCCGTCGGCGAGGGAGTGCTCGGCAGGGTTATTAATATTTTTGGTGAGCCTCAGGATGGTATGGGAGAGTTGAAAACAAAAGAGACGCGCTCAATTGTTTCTCAGCCGGTGCCGTTCGACGATATTATTATTCCCGATACTATTTTGGAAACGGGCATCAAGGTGATCGATTTCTTTTCCCCGATTCTTAAAGGAGGAAAAGTGGGGTTGTTTGGCGGCGCGGGAGTAGGAAAGACCATTCTTCTGACTGAAATCATTCATAACGTTGTAGTATTGCATAAAGATAAAAACTTGTCTGTATTTGCGGGTGTAGGCGAGCGTGTCCGAGAAGGTCAGGAACTGTATGAAGTACTTAAAGAAAACGGCGTACTTCCACTTGTTTCGTTGATTTTCGGCCCCATGGGTGAAAGCCCGGTAGTACGGTATCAAACTGCTCTTGCCGGCGCCACCATAGCTGAAGCATTCCGTGATGATAAAAAAGACGTACTGTTTTTCGTAGATAATATGTTCCGCTTTGCCCAGGCTGGTTATGAGTTGTCGACGTTAACTAAGAGCATCCCTTCAGAGGGCGGTTATCAAGCCACACTGACGAGTGAGATGGCTTCACTGCATGAGCGGCTCGTATCTACTTCCACCGGTTCAATAACTACCTTTGAAGCAGTGTACGTACCCTCGGATGATATGACCGATGCAGGGGTGCAGTCGGCGTTTTCATATCTTGATTCGACGGTAGTTCTTTCCCGATCAATATATCAGGAAGGAAGATTCCCCGCAGTCGATCTTCTTTCCTCAACCTCATCAGGATTAAATAAGGAAATCGTTGGTGAAGCACACTATACGACCTATTTACGAGCCCAGAGTTTATTGAAGCAGGCAGCTACCCTTGAGCGCATCGTGGCACTCGTCGGTGAGGCCGAGCTTTCCGCAGAGAATCAACAGCTATATAAGCGAGCTTCCATAGTGAAAAACTATATGACACAAAATTTCTCGGTTACCGAGGCACAGACGGGTAGAAAGGGACGGTATGTACCAGTAAAGGAAACAGTTGATGATGTGACGGGAATTCTTGACGGGAAATACGATGAATTTGATCCGGACCAGTTCCTCTATGTTGATAGTTTAACGAGTTTAAGGAAGTGAACACTCCCAACGAAAAGCCAGTTCTGAAGGTGACTGTTCAGCATTTTAATACTATTCTTTATGATGGGGAGGCCTCAGCATTGAGCTCGATTAATGAACGGGGACCTTTTGATATCTTACCTCATCACGAGAACTTTATCTCACTTATTAAGGAAAAAATAACTCTGAGATTTAACGGTCGTGAAGAAAAAAGCTGGCAATTTACCGTGGCTATTCTTAAAGCGTACAATGATGTCATTAATGTCTTTGTTGAGGGAGTCGGCGGCAAATGATCTAGTATAATATGTGCTAGCGAGCTGCCGTAGCTTAAATGGATAGAGCTAGCCCGTCCTAAGGGCGAGATGAGGGTTCAATTCCCCCCGGTAGCACCACGCAATACATTTACATAGCAAATGTAAGCGTGATAGGAACGTTTAAACCAAGCGTGTAGGAAATACTGAGCGCATTGCACAATATAATAATGTCACATACTCCGATACACATTTCCATTCGCAAAGCGGCAAGTGCTCCCGACTTTCTTCGCACCCTTCTATTGCGCACGATCGGTAATTTTCTGATTCTATCTTCGCTCTTTATGATCGGGAAAACGTTTTATCAACCCGTTCGGGAAGAGTTTCGTTATTTTTTTGACTCACTAGTTCACAAAACCTACGTAGTAGACACTTCTACCACCTCGGGAGTAGTAGAAAATCAGACACCCAAGGGCGGCCTCGCAAGCATTTTAAATATCAAAACTGTTGAAATCGTGCGACCCGAGGATCCTAGCTACAGTATTGTGATCCCCAAAATTGGGGCAAATGCACGCATTATTGCTAACGTAAACGCCGCAGATGAGGGTGAATACCTTAAGGCTTTACAAAAGGGCGTAGCGCATGTTTTAGGCTCAGCTTTTCCCGGGGAGGGAGGACACATTTTCCTTTTTGCCCACTCAACAGACTATGTGTGGAATGTCGGCACTTATAATGCCGTATTTTATCTTTTGTATAAGTTAGAAACAGGCGATGAGGTTGATCTCTTTTATAAAAATCACCGCTATGTCTATAAAGTTATCGGAAAAAAGGAGGTGTTCCCGAACGAAGTAGAGTATCTGACACGTAAGACTACGACTGAGTTTTTAACACTCCAGACATGCTGGCCACCCGGCACCACACTCAAACGGATCCTTGTCTTCGCCACAAGAGCAGTGGAGTAATATTAATTTTTATTTTTAAATTTTAAATTTGAAATCAAATTTAATTTAGAATTTTCAAATTGAATTTGATTAAAAATTTCAAATTTCAAATTATAAATTACCTTATTCCTACCTCATACACGTCGTCGAAGGGGTTATTTTGAGGATTGAGATTGGTTAGGATAAACAACCTCCCCTGTGACGAAACCATAAAGAAGTTCTCCCTAAAAGGCCCGGAATAGACAGTCTGCTTATTACTCCCGTCGTAGTCTACGATCACGATCTCATTCTCCATAAGCTGGACGAGGTGTTTGGAATCAGCATACCAGGTAATCGGGTAGAGGCTTCTTTGTTTTTCCTCGGTAGGGGTGGGAGTTATACGTGTGTAATAAGGTGTTGGTGTAATAGTTGGAGTCGGCGTCGGGGTAAGTGGGAGTTTTAGAGAGGTAATTTCGAAGTTTTTATCTTCCTTTTTGTCATACACATACAGGTGTCCCGACTGGAGAGTGCGGCTCTCGGCGGTCTGATTGGCGCCGATCAGAGGGGGTGTTATGACGGGGGGAAGAATAGCATCGTTTTCGGCGGTGTAGAGTACTTTACGGTCGTCTTCAGAGAATCCGATGATATGGAATGAATCGGTAGCCACTTTTTTAATATCCTTCGGGAAAGTTTCCAATACTTTAGCGATGTCCTGTTGATGCTTGTCACTCCATTTGGCGAGGAAGTTCGCTTTCGATTCCGGTGATTGAGAAAAGTCAACGAGGTCGGTATTTTCCTGATTGAGATAAACAAGATAGGAATATGTTTTATCTCCCGCGTAAAAATCCATAATTGCCTGATCGTCGTTAGGCGAGAAGGTGACCTGAGTTTTTTTCAAGTCGACTCCCTCCGGCAGATTTTTCTTCAATAGAATAAGTTTGAGTGGGGGAAAGAGAGCAATCGGTTGCTGGTTGGACTCAAAGACATAAATACCATCCTTCAACGGGTCGTTGTTTTGAGCGAAAAGGAGAAGTTTATCAATCTGACCGATCGGAATAGCTTTCACGACTCCCAGATTTGTCATAGGAGAAAGGGAAGCATTACGAGGGAAAAGTACGGCGTCAAGCCCTATAACGACTTCGCCTTTGAGGGTAATTTTTTTATTCCAATCCGTGTAGCCTTCTTTTTTAATCGAGACTGTATAGTCTCCCGGAGGGAGTGTGAGATTGAGGTCACTTACCCCCTTCATGGTTCCGTTGACATACACTTTAGCTGCCTTGGGGAAAGCGCTTACAGCAAGTATTCCTGTTGGTGTGACTGATTTCCTGGTGAGATCAAGGCGGTACCCGCGAGCAAATCCAATAATGGACACGAGCACGAACACAAACAGGACAGCGACTATTATTTGAAAAGCAATTTTTGTGTAGGGTTTTTTGGTTTTTTGGTTATTGGTTGCCATATCTTAATATCATCTTTAGTATCCAAATATTATACAATATGTATCATGTTCTTTCGAAGAAAAGTTGGTATTGATTTAGGAACCGCAAACACCCTGGTCTATGTTGAAAAAGAAGGAATTGTTTTAAATGAACCTACAGTTGTTGCTTATTCACTTGAAGATAAACGTATTCTGGCCGTGGGAGACGATGCACGTGAGATGCTCGGTCGTACCCCTGGTTCCATTGTTGCCGCGCGTCCCATGAAAGAGGGAGTGATCGCTGATTATACGACAACATCTGCAATGATCACCTACTTTCTGAAAAAAGCACTCCGGAGGAGAGCATTGTGGCCCGAAGTGATGATTTCTATTCCTGGCGGTTCTTCGCAAGTGGAGAAGCGTGCTGTGGTAGCAGCTTGTAAGCAAGCGGGTGCATCCAATGTATATCTCATGGAAGAACCACTCGCAGCTGCGATAGGCGCGAAGATTCCCATTGCCCAGCCTTCCGGACATATGATTGTCAACCTAGGCGGAGGTACGGCAGAGATCGGGATCATATCCCTTGGACAGCTGGTTGTTTATAAGACAGTGCGGATTGCAGGCACTAAGTTTGACGAGGCGATTATCCAACAACTGCGGAAGAAATTCAATCTCATTATAGGTGACCGTACTGCCGAAGATATCAAGATAAAAATCGGAAACGCCCATATTCCTCCTCGGCCCGATCCGAAGCCAGGGATGCACCCTTCTCCCGAACCTGAGGTGCGAAAGATGGAAGTGAAGGGGCGCGACTTCCAGACCGGTTTGCCTAAGATTATTGAAGTAGATGAGGTGAGTATCAATGAATCACTCCAACGCCCGCTGAAGGGTATTTTAGAAGGGATTAAAGAGGTTTTATCACAGTCTCCTCCCGAGCTGGCAGCAGATATTGTCGACAAGGGAATCGTGCTCTCCGGCGGTACCTCAATGCTGCACAATCTTGACAAATATGTAAGTTACTACACTGGCGTTCCCTCGTTTGTGGTCGAGGAACCACTTTTTTGCGTGATTCGAGGAATCGGGGCCGCGCTGGAGAACTTAGATAGCTATAAAGACGCGATACGGTAAAAAAGCTTGCTATTGTTTCTCGTTCACTATTGCCATGACGGGAAAGAAATGGTACGGATTTGGTTATTGTCATTGTGAGGAACGTAGTGACGCGGCAATCCCAAGTGACAAGGGAGATTGCTTCACTTCGCTCGCAATGACATTCCACTGGATCCTTGGAGTAAATTCGAGGATGAAGTGAAGAAAACATGATTGCGGACCGTAGTGGCGGAATTTGAGCTCAAAAGTGAATATTGTTACACAATGGAAACTTATAGTAAATATATTATAAAGCAATTCAATACGGTCGTTGAGGAAAAGTGGTGTAGTCTGGAGATATTGAGATGAGTTATAGTATAATTTATCAGGAGTACGTCTCTTTTTAAGATAAGTGTATTAATTGATTGATAAGAAAACCCTTTATCGGTTCAAATAATATGAACAAAAAACAGGTTTTTAACCATTTTTGAAAAATATCAGTTACTTGTAGTAGAAAAATATCACATGAACAACTCACACCTACTGGGGATTCCCGTCGAATCAGAAACAATCGATACTATCCTGGAGAAAATTAAAAAAAACATAGAAACTCCACAAGAGTTCTTCCATATAGTCTCCCTCAACCCCGAGATTTTAGTTGCAATTCAATCAGATCCGGAATTTAAACGGGTTATTGCAGAAGGACAAATTAAGATTCCGGATGGTATAGGGGTTGTTGTGGCAGCCCGATTGCTTCATGCTCCTCTCGGTATGCGTATCACAGGCGTAGATCTGATGGAAAAGCTTGTTGGATGGGCCACAAGATATCGCGTTAGAGTAATGTTAATCGGCGGAAAGCCAAATTTGGCAGAAAAGATTGCTGATTGCTATCGTCGAGCTCATCCCAAGCTAGAAATTATGGGAATTAATGGGGTCAGTAATATCCGGAACGTCGATAAAGATGAGGAAGAAGAGATCTTTTCTATAGTACGCGCCTTTATGCCCCAAATAGTTTTTGTTTCCTATGGGTCTCCCGCTCAGGAGAAGTGGATTTACAGAAATCGAGCTCAATTTAAAGGATTGGTATGTATGGGAGTGGGTGGCGCCTTTGATTTTATCGGCGGGGGAGTGCCCCGGGCACCCCGGTGGGTACGCTCAGCCGGGTTTGAGTGGTTATATCGGCTGATACGAGAGCCGTGGCGGTGGCGTCGACAACTGAAGCTGTTTGAGTTTATCGGCCTTGTGGGAAGAGAAGCACTATCTGCTGTGTCGTCATCCCGGACTTGATCCGGGATCCATTCATTTTCCCTCGTTCCCTCCCCGTTATTCCTTGCACTGACACCCTCTGATGATGGCCACCCTCGGTGACTAACGGAATATGGAGAGGGAACTCGTACGTCATTGCCTTCTTGTCCGTCATCCTCGATCTACTCGAGGATCCAGCGCAGAGCTACTAGATCCCCTTGTGCCAGCCGCGTTTGACGGCGGTTCAAGGGATACCTACCTGTTTTGATTTCAAATTAAAAATTAAAAATGCCTCCTTGTAGTACAATGCTCCTATGTTATCTAAGGAAATTCTACATGTACTTCGATACTTCGCCCTTTTTGAATATCCAGCTTCCCAAGCAGAGATTTACTCATTTCTTCAGGTAAAAACTACAAAAACCGAGCTCGATATCACCCTACGTGACCTTATTACTCGGAACCGAATTAAAAAGATAGTTTGGGGTAAAATAGCTCGTTACACTATAGTGGGGGAGAGTATCCATAGTGAAGTATGGAGCGATAGAACAATCAATTCACAAAAGAAGAAAAATATTGCGATGTCTGTAGCCCGATTAATCGGTATACTCCCCTGGGTATCTCTCGTTGGGCTGTCCGGATCAGTTGCTATGCTCAATGCACGCGAGGAAGATGATCTGGATTTGTTTGTCGTGTCATCTCCTGAAAGGATCTGGTTGGTCAGGTTGTGGTGTGTTGCGGTAGTTACCCTGCTAGGGAGGCGGAGATGGAAAGGATCTACCCGGGTAAAAGACACAGTATGTCTCAACCTTTTTTTTGATGAACAGGATCTGGAAGTGCCCGTGTATAAACGAGGTGAGTATGTAGCCCATGAGATCTTGCAGCTGAAACCCCTCGTCAATAAACACAAAACATATGAGATTTTTCTTCAGCGTAATTCCTGGGTATATGAGTATTTTCCCAATAATAAAATCAATCAAAATATATCAAAACATATTCATAAGACATCATTTTTAGATATATGGTTAAGTCGACTGGAAATCGGATCAAGTTGGCTTCAGATGAAGGTGATGGGAAAGCGAACGACGGAAATTGTCACGTCAACTCAACTATGGTTCTTCCCGGATGATTTTGAGAAGAAGGTAAAGAAATGGATGAAGAAATGACTCGGTATGAGAGTTTATTTGTTATAATAACGATACAAAAGCCGGAGTGGCGGAATTGGCAGACGCGCACGCTTCAGGGGCGTGTTTTCGCAAGAAAGTGTGGGTTCAACTCCCACCCCCGGCACATATGGAGGTGTCGCCTAGTGGCCTATGGCAGAGGTTTGCTAAACCTCCGAGGATCTAAAAGTTCTCGCGTGGGTTCGACTCCCACCACCTCCGCCACTCCTCAAAACTGGAAGTAGCCGTTGCAGTTGAGCCATTCGGAACGCTTAAATCCGGGTTCGCACCCGTTCTCATTCGACCACGATCCAGACGAGAGGACAGAAGAAGACTGGGTATAGTAGACAGCACCGTCAATATCTACCTTATTTACTCTCAAGTTTCGATCACCCCCGAGTTCAGACTTTTTATCGTTACCATACTCAATTCGTACGTCGTTAATCGATACTTTCGTCGGTGATTCATATTGGTACTGAGCAAAGATACTCCTAAGAGCATCGCCCTTTACGTTTTTCCAGGTCTTTACCGTCTTATTCTTAATCTTTAGCTTCATGGTGGGGTAGACCGAATCGGCAGGGGTTCCAGCGGCAAAGATAGTAATTACCGACTGGGTTGGCTGGAATATAGAGTGGGAAAAGAGGGGCGGGTTGGCTGGAATATGGGTGGTTCCGGCGCATCTTTGAGCAGTCTTGTTGGATGTATTAATTAAGAGAGGAAAATACTCGGGGAGCTTTTCCGCTATGCTCGGATATTCACCTGATGAGGAAAGTCCTTGTGTGTCATAGGCACGGATATAGAGTTCATGAGTGCCGTTACATAGCGTAGAAGTGTTGAGAAGGTATGTATCACGCACATGGGGCGCATTTACCTCAACATGGGTAGGCTGGGTGAAGAGGAGTTGACGATCAAGAAAAATCTCGTAGCGATCAATTCCCTTATTAAGCTCGTTTCGCTCCTGCGCTTGCAGGTCGAGCGTCACAATTCCTGATAGGATATTATTGTAGACCATACTGGTCGGGTCACCGCCAAGCGAGTACTTTACTTCAGTATTTTCAGGTACTTTAAAGCTGCTTATACCTGTATCACTCATCTGTCGACAGCTGTTCGCGGGTACGTTTTGGGGGCACACACTTTCCAGTGAAGCGACTGGTCCGGCACTGCCGCTAAGAGTTTCATTTGTTGTTGAGATTTGGAGCGGTGGTTGGGTATAGGGGGGTGCGTATATGGTCGGATA
>JAAXWV010000245.1 GCA_013334845.1 Candidatus Roizmanbacteria bacterium
AATACTATTGATCATGATGAGCGAGTATCTGAAGCTTTGATGGCTATTAAATCAGCATTGAATCTTTCAAATGAAGAATATTTATTAATAGTAACTGAAATCATGAATGATACCCAAAGAACAGATTCCGAACCCTGAGGATATAAAAAAGGATAAGCACTCAATGCTGATGCTTATGGGCAAGATTGCTCTACGTAATTTTGAAGACATAGAAGTAAGAGCATATCGTGCCTTCCAGGATATTGGTCTTATAAGTGATATGGCACTTCCTCTTGGGACGAATGTCGAGATCGAAGTCATACGTGATCTTCAACACGGAAGAAGGCATAAACTAACAGAAGGGCCTTTGGTTCTTTATAAAAATGAAGATGACGATTCGAAATTAATACTTGAAGAACTTCCCACTCTCATACTCTCTGATTCTCTTGAAGTTCGAGTTGCTGTTATGGAATGTATTGAGAAAATGCTTGCAAAAAACCCCATGATTCTTACTCCAAAGAGCGTGAGCATATTGAAAGCATCACGGTCTGCTGTGATCTCAGAGGCTCCAGAAAAGTGGCGACCAAAAGCTATCGACATTTATGACGCGTTGAACGATGATATTCTTTTTTCTTTGTCAGGAATCCGTCAAAGCCTGCGAAATGAACCTGTAATTCAAGATGCTCTTAAATTTTATACGCCTAAGGTTATTTATCCCACTGTGACTTCATGCGATTCGATTAGCCTTTCTATTGGAAATCCCGAGCGAGATCACGAGACTTTAAATATACTATTATCAGAAATAGTTTCTGGTTCCTCGTCTATTGGAGAATTATGTAGCACTTATCTTGAAAAATTGGGATTTCTTCCTTTTGCACCATCCTATAGTATGGCGACTGCTATTAAGAATTGGCTTTCTTTTAAAAATTATAGTATTGATGTTTGGCAAGATTTATGGAAATGGGTTGATTCTAAATCTACTCCTTTATCCCGATACCATGCCTGCTCCGTTTTTATTCTTTTTCCTGAATTGATACCAAAAGGGAAGTTACCGAATCTGTGGAAAGAAATTCTCACAGTAGTGCAGAATTCGGACAATAAAAATGAAAGCACTCCAGACTTTAGTCCTTGGGCGCTGCGTAGAGATCTTGCTCTTCATTACACATACCACCTTGAAGCAAACTTGCCAGAAAATGATGGCGGGAGTATTGGTTATTTTGCGTGGTGGTTTTCGGAGCAAGTCGCAGCTGTTTTTCCGCCTGACGTTACCTCAGCGAAGTTCTATCGGGAGAAATGGGTAAAGAATGCTCTAGAATGTTCTTCTCTCTCATGGTTGGCGGCGAGTTCTCCTATTCAGCGTTCATCTCTAAGACAAATCACTTTAAGTGTTGAGTTTCCTTGGTCAGTAGCACTACTGACAATGATGGGAGAGAGTCTAAATGAGCTTGATCCTACTGCTTTAGCAGAGGATTTTCGGAAAAGATTCCAAGACGCATTGGTCTCCAACACATTTTCTGTATTGCCTTTTTCAATCAATAAAACGGACAATCCTACTTTTGCTTTGGAAGGCTCACTTGCTGATACCATTCTTAAATGGGCTGAATATCAGACAGAGGAGCATAAAAAAGGATTACAACAACTCGTGGAGATGAGCAATATACTTGGAAGCAGTGAGGGTTTATTGGAAGCCGTAAAAAAACTGGGTGAATTTGATCTTCCAAAACAGACCCTCGTGTGTTTCGCCTTGAAGAGAAAAGTACTTATTGATCCAACACTTTCAGAAGGTATTTGGGAAATTATTGCCGACTTTGAATGGCGAAAGAATGTACTTGGTAATATCGATTATAATGTTCAAGCTTTACTCATTGAGTCTTTATGCATACTTTTAATTGAAAATGGAGGCAAGTGGTACTCTTATTTATCTCATTTAATTGCAGAACTATGTGAAAACGAGGAAGATGAAGAGCGTAGACGCGTTTTGTTTTTGTATGTAATCCATACCAGCCTTGCGTCTGATACAGTCAGCGCAGTGCAACGTCTTCTACGGGGAGAACATAAGGCGAAGCTAAAAGCTTACGTAAAAGAATATCGGGATCGAGTTAAAACTATTCGCTATGACTATCCGCCAGGGGTTGCGGGGAAACTTCTTAGTTTAATGGCGAGCATGCTTTTGCAATAAGAAAAGGTTTAATCATGTGCTGACAGTTCGGGCTCACGTCCAGTATTGTAATCAATCCACAATGTTTCAATGATCGTACGGGCATGTGTAAGACTAAATCGGTATTCTTGTCTTTATGTTTGATTGTAACTCTCGATGAATGCATTATCTACCGTTTAACTGGTCTAAGGAAATCCACTCCCAGTGAGATAGGTAGATTTCCCCTTATGTTTGCAGCTGTCTGATATATTATTTATTTCGTTAAAATCAATCAATTATGAAGTTTAACGGGAGTTCCAGTAGTGCGGATGTCGTGCAAAAACTGTCTTGCATGGGATAGCCATAAGAAGTCGATTGCCGATGATGAAATTGGCTTTGTAGGACAGTGCAGATTTAATCCCCCGATTTTTACCAATGATGAAGTTCCTGCTAAATGGCCAATCACGGAGCATTGTGACTGGTGCTTGAAGTTTGTTCCCAGGGATGCCTTGAAAAATAAAATCAGCCCATCCTTGCTGGTTTATGCCTCCATGAGGTTGGTGGCATTAGTGCAAGCTCTTCGGATTTTCGAGTTGGTCCTCGGATAAGTCAGGCGTTGGACCTGAGGGATAGAAGTTATCGGCTTGGTCTATGATCCGGCTCGATGTTT
>JAAXWV010000246.1:0-1909 GCA_013334845.1 Candidatus Roizmanbacteria bacterium
TAAACCTTGAGAAAACCAGCATTACCGCTTTATCTGATCTTAACAATTCCGGAAGTATTTCTGAACGCATAAATCAACTTCAGCATGATCTTAGCGGCCCAATAGATCGCGATATTATAGAAAGTTCAATGGGCGTTCTCGAAGGATTACTAAGTACACCTATTGCAGACTTGTCCTCAGTTGTTTCAGAGCACGACAAGGGCTTGATTCGAATCGCAAAATTCGACCACGAAGTAAGGCCAGATACACTGAAACGCTTCGCCGCAAACAGACTTGAAACTATCATACGTAATAAGCGCAAAATGACAGCGAGTCTCATACCGGTTAATGGACATAAGGCGAGCACCATTGATAACGAAAGTGAACTTATTGCAAAAAAACTTGTTTGGGCATGGATGAAAGATCCATCATTGGCCTTGGTTCTCAGGAAAGCCATAGAAATCTTCCCATCACCATCCATTCTCGAACCTGCTCTATCCGCGATCTATAGGCGCTGCAGTTTTGTGGAGAACAATTTATCTGATAAGATTTCTGGTGCTATGGCGGATTATCTCTTAGCGGATATGTTTCGGTGTTGCTCTGAATTTCATAGCTATTTTCAACGTGTAGACTATCCCAATACGGCGGATCCTGATGCTGTTCTTGCGGTAGCTTGCCAATTTGCGCAGAAAGCGATAGCTCGTGATTCTCTCCCCGTTTTCGTAAAAAGACAGGCTTTGCTTCTTTTAGCAATTTTACAAAAGCCCGCCCCCTTAGAACATGAAGAACCCCAGAACGATGAAACCATACAGGATAGCCTTCACAGGATATTAGTTGGTAAGCAACCGCATTGGCATCACCAACGCTTCGCCCTCTATGAAGTTGCGGCTCAAATCACAAACTCACCTCAGATCATTGCAACTTTTTTATTGGACGCAGCTGAAAAGCAGGATGAGTCAGAGCAACATAAATTAATAGATGAGTTAGCAAAAAGAGGCGGACCTTTTTGGGTAAGTTTCTGGAAAAAGCTAAAAACTTCTTCCATCTCTAAGCAAATAATAGATGAATATAAATGGGCAGTGCCCATCTTGCCGTCATCACCACAAAAGGTGTCACAAAGATTATCAACCGTGCTAACCGCAACAGATAACCCCTTTGTCCACGAGTGTGCATTAATCAGACTCGGCCTATCTTTATTGTATGCAATTCAAGAAAAAGACCTGAACATTTACTGTTCCCCATCACAAATCGAAATCCGTCAAAAAGGCAACCAAAAATTATGGCTGGAGTGGTCAGAAATTTGGAAACCTAGAGCATTTATAATCAGCAAAGAGTCTCCAAGGCGGTATCCGCCAGATCCACGCTTTAGCATCCCTGACTGGATACTAGAAAATGATGATGCCAGAACTCTTTATTGGTTTGGTTCAGTTTTAAGAGCGGTCATCGTCGGCGCTAGTGATTTTACAGGGAACCGATGTAAGCCTGGGAAAACAACCGGTTATAAAGGACTAAAGACTGGATGGTATAAGCGCCGAATGGGTATGATGCATGCCCCGGAAGCCTTGGTTGGTGAATATGCAACTATTTCCCAGTGGACATCTGAATTATTGATGAAATGCCTTCAGTGGCCAGGATTTGAATCAACACATATCTCCCATGACGATATCAAAAACATAGAGAGTGTTGATGAACTAATCAATGTTTTAAGAAACCGCCTAATTTCTCTTGACGACCTCTATTGCAAGGCAACAAATCTCCCGGCACTCATCACTAGGGTCAATAGGCCTGATAATAAAAAGGACAAGCCATTCCGCCTTGTCACTGTTCAATCATTACTGCCGAGAACAAGCTCATTCTCCAAGGTTGACCCGACACTCAGCAGTTTTAATCTAAAAGCTACAAACCGGGACCATTTGGCACGCGTTTCTCA
>JAAXWV010000246.1:1919-2747 GCA_013334845.1 Candidatus Roizmanbacteria bacterium
TCAAATTACCTACAAAACTCTCCTGGCAAAACTGAAAACAGAGGATGATAAACATCAAGAGCACTCAACTTGTTCTGACCTTATTGTTTTCCCAGAAATTGCTGTCCATCCTGATGATCAAGATATTTTAAAAAGCCTGGCAGACAAGACGAGATCCATGATTCTAGCGGGTCTTGTGTTTGTGAATAACGATGGCAAGTTGGTTAACATCGCACGATGGTTTCTCCCTGATTATCGGGCAACTGGACGCCAATGGATGATTCGCGATCAGGGCAAAGGGAATATGACTACCAATGAAATAATGCTTGGCATAGAAAGCTTTCGACCCTGTCAACATATTATTGAGGTTGCAGGTGATTCAGAAGGTCCTCACAAACTAACATGCGCTATCTGTTATGATTCAACAGATTTAAAACTTGCGTCTGATTTAAAAGGGAAGACAGACCTATTTCTGATTATAGCCCACAACAGGGATGTTAAAACCTTTGATACTATGGCAACAGCTCTTCACTATCACATGTATCAGCATGTTGCTGTTGTAAATAAAGGTGAGTACGGTGGCACCACAATACAGGCCCCTTACAAAGAACACCATGATCGACTGATAAGCCATGTGCATGGATCAGACCAGATATCCATCAGCGTTTCTGACTTAGATTTAGCAGCCTTTAAAAGAAAGATAGGAAAGTATAAAGAAGTGAAATCTCCACCAGCAAATACATCTATATAAAATCTAATTTAATGATACAAACTGTTCTTGCCGACTTAATAGATATATAATCAAATTTTGACTAATAACTATGATTACTAGATCTACGAAACTTGCAT
>JAAXWV010000247.1 GCA_013334845.1 Candidatus Roizmanbacteria bacterium
AGCAGACCATCCTTGGAGAAATTATATTACAAATTCAACGATATGAAACATCATTTGATATAGTTTGATCTATGACATTTTCATTTCGGTTTGACACCCATCCGTATCGGGATGAGGTATAAAAAAGTGAGCTGCATTAATTATTTTTTAGATACCCGTCGAAAGACGGTGTCCCCCCGGAGGGGGACATCAATGCAGCTGCTATAAACAGCTGCGCTAGAAAAAGAACTCTTATTAGGGAAAAGGGACATAAATATTTTCGTCCCTAAGGTTAATATTTATGCCCAGAAGCCCAGAAACATCGTAATCGAAAACTCCGATATGATCTTCATAAAATGCTTTGTGGTATGGGCCACCGTTCATAAAAACGTAGGTGGCACCATCTTTTTCTTTCATTTGAATCAAAATTTCCCCCGTATGGTTTGCATATGCGATAAGTCTATTATTCTCATAAATTTGATAATACCTCATATACTCCACAGGAAGTAAGTTGCCATCGCCTTGGACTTCAAAAAAACCGTCCTTTAGATCTCTTAAAAAATACCAGGAACCTAGGTACATTGAGTCTGCTTCAGGTATCCTAACAAGGACACCATTTGAAACTGCGGCATAGAACTCTACATTCTTAGTAGGTATTGGAGTTGTTCCGATATGGGTGCAACCAATAGAGTTACATCCTAAATCAGACGATAGAGGGGCCGCAGAGGTTGCAGTTGGAGCAACGGTTGGCGTTGCGGTAGCCGTAGATACTACGTGGCTTGAAGCGATTGGGTTATTCCAACCCAATCCTTCTAATACATAAGCCAATGCTACTGCAAAAACCATACCGATCATAAATCCCACTAGGATATCAAGCCCTCTTGAGTGTTGGCGCATTTTAGCGCCTCCTTTCTTTTACTTTTTCACATGACAAAAAATCTATATAAAGTGTCTTCATCGACACTTAAAAAAGTGAATCTATTAAAGATAAACACTCTCTCGTCTATTGTGAATTAATCAGCATTGATTTCCTTCACAGACTCAAGAGTGGAATACTAGAGACGTCAAAAGACCTCTCCACTATTCCACCCTTGTCGAGTGTTTATTCCTAGCAAGCTGTTTGTTAAAGTGCGATCAAAGTCTCCCATGCCCGGCTAGCGGACAGCTCAACTTACGATCACTCACAAACTATCTCCCGGTACTGTTCGGGAGCAATTCCCGACGTACCACAAGATCCCCTAATTATACTATAACCTATAGTACATATCAAATATGTACAAGATTCCTTAAATTGAGCTCAAATTACCCTCTTTTTCATAAATTTATACATCCTATAACTCTATTACATAGGGCTATTTGGCCCGTCCTGGCGGGCTTTCTGAAAAACACCCGTTTTTCACTATCATCTTCCCTCCGGATGATAAATATAGTACATTTATAGTATTGGCATTTTTCTATACCATTTGACGCACCGATTCCCTGCTTTTGTCTCCCGCACCCTTTGTCAAAAAGGGGTTTTTTTAGTGCTTTTTAGCCTCATTTTTCTTACGGCTCCCCTTGCCCGCGCTCAAGACCCTGCTCTCCCCTCTCCGACCACTATTACCGTAGAAAGCGCCGACACTACCGCCACTCTCCAGTGGGGCACGACCGATCTCACGCTGCGCCCTGAGGAAGGGAAAGGAGTCCAAGGATACTATGTCGAGTGGGGTAAAGTAGGAGCAGGCTTTCCTCAGAAGGTGCTCACTGAGCATTCAATCATCACCCTCGGCCCGCTGGAAAAGTGGAATACCTATCAGGCGCGGGTCTCAGCAGTTGATAAAAACGGGGCCCTCTCCCCTCCCTCGACGATTATCTCCTTCGCTACCGATGAGTCCCGGACAGCCTCCCTCAGTGCTCAAATGAACGGCTTTTTTGACAATTTTAATACCCTTTCCACCCGCTTCGACCAGCTCAAATGGAACACCGCTTCCTCAGCCTGTGTCGCTGCCGGTAAAGGGAGCCAGACGGTGGTCAACTTCACCGCAACTTCCCGTCTCTCCGCTGATGATTGTGACAATGGCCAGATTGTGGCCCGCCCCCGCCAGATTTTCGATTTCACCAACCGCACAGGCACCGTCACGTTTGACCTCGATGGAGCACAAGACAAGGGTGAATGGTCGCTTGATCTGCTCCCCGCCCCTGGCTACGCCGCCATTCCCCGGGACATCACCGGCCATGGCGCTACCACTGCTCAGGACGAGGATACCGCGGCCGATCCGGCCTACACTCTGCGTCTGAGCCAGAGCAACAATAAAGTGACGGTGAGTTACTACGATAAATACGGAGTGCGCCAAAAACTACCTGATGCAACTGCAGAGGTTTGTAAGGATTTACATGCCTGTGTTGATACAATCGGGCGTACCTACGATCTCACTCCTGTACCAGGCATACTCCGCCACTGGAAAGTACAGATTTCCCGCACTCACCTCACCGCTTTTATTAATGAAATTAAGGTAGCAGACGTAAATATCGCGCTTCCATTTGAACGGTCGTTTATTTTATGGACGGTTTCCACTAATTCCCAAAATCCTTCTGAGATTCACTGGGACAATTTCGGCTTCGACGCCCCGCCCGGCTTTTCACCAGCTACTATCACCCACAACTACCTTTCAGAGCAGCCCGGAAAAAATACTGAAGAAACAAACGCCACCCTTGACCTCCCATATATCACGACCGTAAATATTCCAGATCAAATTAGGGATACATATGGTCAAAATCCAACT
>JAAXWV010000037.1 GCA_013334845.1 Candidatus Roizmanbacteria bacterium
TTCGCATATTTATGATCGCCAAGGAAAATTACTTTATGAAATATACAGCGAACAAAACAGAACGCCGGTGAGTATAAAAACACTGCCAAAATATGTTTAACAAGCATCCATTGCGATAGAAGATCGAGACTTTTACCACCATAAGGGAGTTTCCCTGGTCTCAGGAATTTTTCGTGCTATTCGCGATACCATATTTCATGGCAATCTACAGGGAGGCTCTACAATCACCCAGCAACTCGTAAAATCGGCTCTTCTCACTTCTGATCGAACTGTCCAGCGCAAGATACGAGAAATTGTTCTAGCTATTCAAGTAGAACAGATCTTTAATAAGGAACAGATTATAGAGATGTATATTAATCAGGTTCCCTATGGTGGCTCTACTTATGGAATTGAGGAAGCTGCAAGAGCTTTTTTTGGAAAGCATGCAAAAGATCTACGTATTTCCGAAGCCGCACTCCTTGCAGGTTTGCCTCAGGCACCCTCTTTATATTCACCTTACCTAAATCCTGAACTTACTGTTAAACGACGAAATGATGTGCTTCAAAAAATGTATGAACAAAAATATATAACAAAGAAGGAAAAAGAAAACGCAGAGGCAGAATCACCCCAAATTCAACCTCTTCAGACTTCAATTAAAGCGCCTCATTTCGTATTTTATGTCAAAACTCAACTTGAACAGCTCTATGGAGTTGATCAGGTAGAAGAGGGGGGGCTTAATATCACCACAACTTTGGACCTAGATACTCAGGAAGAAGCTGAAAAAATCCTTAAGGAAGAGCTGACAAAAGTTAAAAATCTTAACGTATCTAATGGTGCGATACTGAGCACAAGACCTACAACAGGTGAGATTTTAGCAATGGTTGGCTCAGCGGATTATTTTGCTACCGGTTCTGGTGCTTTTAATGTTACCACTGCACTTCGTCAGCCGGGAAGTAGTATTAAGCCGCTCAATTACGCCGTTGGAATTGACCGGCATATCGTAACTCCGGGCACTATTTTCCTTGATGTCCCCACATGCTTTCCGGGAGGTGGAGCTAAAAAATATTGTCCGGTCAATTATGATGGTCAGTTCCACGGCTTAGTACCGCTGAGGATGGCGCTTGGCAATTCTTTTAATATTCCTGCGGTGAAAATGCTCGGAATGAACGGAATTGATACATTCCTCGCGTCTGCGTCGGCCCTAACTATCTCGTCCTTCAACGAGGCGAAGGATTACGGACTGTCACTCACACTTGGCGGGGGCGAAGTAAGAATGACAGAAATGGCCCAGGCATTTTCAGCATTTGCCAACCGGGGGAAAGTGATGAAACTCACTTCTATTCTCAAAGTGCAAGACAAAACAGGGAAGATACTCTATGAATTCAAGGATCCGAATTATGCTGCCGACCTCAAAAAACCAATAACCATGCCTAACTTTTACGCGATCACCGGCAATAAGGTATTTGGCGAAGATACCGCTTTTCTTATTTCTCATATACTTTTAGATAATAATGCCCGTTCTCAAGCATTCGGCCCATCATCATTCCTGAACGTGGCAAAACATGCAGTGTCATTAAAGACTGGCACAACATACGATAAAAAAGATAACTGGACAATTGGATATACTCCTAATTTCCTTACTGCTGTTTGGGTCGGTAATAATAACAATACTCCTATGAATCCGTATCTAACTTCTGGAATCACCGGTGCGGCCCCCATCTGGAATCGAGTAATGACATATCTTCTCAAAAACCAGCCTGATCTGTGGCCAATAAAACCGGAAAATGTCGTCGGTAAACAAGTTTGTTACAGTACAGGGGAGCTGATGACCAAAAAGGAGGACGGATCCGAGAGTTGTCCTTCCCGGTTTGAGTATTTTATTAAGGGAACTGAAAATATCGTAGGTGGTATCACTACAACTAAAAAACAGCTTTTGATTAACAAAGATAATAATAAAGAGGCAAAAGAAGGTGACGGAAATGTAGAGATGCAAGAAAAGACAGTGATACAAGACGGTTATTCGACCTATTGTGTTGATTGTGCACATGATGCAGCACCTACACCAACACCATAAACAATGTAAAAAGTAACATACTTAATGAACATCCTTATCAAATTACTTACTTTCCTCAAACCCGTAAGAAGATTGACTTTTTCTTCGGTATCTAATCGAGTAACCACTGCACTTTTGCAGTTTTTAATATTAGTTATTCTCCTTGGTTTTTTAGGAGGCACTATCAAGACAGCATCAGATTTAACGATGATTATGAGGAGTTCTGTAGTTGAGTCGCTGAGAGTTGCCATTATCAATATTCTGGCTCTCTTGGCTTTGCTTGAAGTTTTTCGAACAGTCCAAAGCTATCTCGACTATGGGCGTGTGAAAGTTACCTTTATAGTAGATACCGTCTTAATTATTCTCTTAAATGAAGTTATCTCGTACTGGTTCCAATCAGGTTTACTTACAAAGATGGCTCCGCTGCTGATCACTATTGGTATCCTCCTTCTCGTACGAATTGCAGCGATTCGATTCCACCCTCATAAAGAAACTGACCTCTAAATCACTTATTGACAAATAGTTTTTTAAGCACTGAGTGGTAGCCTCCACACCCCTTGAATAACCAATGAGCCACGCGAGTAACAGTAGTGGTTGATGTGCCCACCTTTTTAGATATATCCAGATATGGTCGACCTTGATTAAGCAAGCGGGCGATTTCCAGTCTATTTGCAAATTCCTCTATTTCGGCAGGGGTTAACATATCTCTCAGAAAATGAGCCGTTTCCTCCTCTGACTCAAGAGATTTAAATGCTTTTACCAGTGCTTTCTCGCGTTCATTTCTCGGACGATACGACTCTCGTTTTTTGAATTCAAATTTTGGTTCCATAACACAATTATACACGCGAACCTCTTCTTGACAAGACTATGCCATCATATTAACATGAGTGATATATTATTAAATTAATCTTAACTTTAGCGCCTCATAACATTATAAAGACACAGCAATCTTTCTCAAGCATTTGTATCTTCACATAATATGATTTTCAGTATTTTCTGTGTCTGTACATCAGTGCTACATATTTTATGGAGATTAAAAAAAGATTAAGTCGTAATTGTCACCGCTGATTCCCACCTATTATCAAAAAGCTCTTTAGTGAGAAGTGCGATTGGCTTATAGTCAAAACGCACGCCTACACTTTCCTCTTGGGAGGCCGGATTATATGAAGTAAAATACACGATGTGCGAATCCAATATAATAATTCTTGCTTCTAAGAGAGGGTAAAGGCGTATCTCTATTCCAATTTTTTTCCAGTTTTCGAGCATTACTGCATTTATACTGCCTATGTTTTGGACAAGGATTTTTACTTTTACTCCCTGATCTATTGCTTGTTTATATCTCAACATAGTCTCTGCCGGAACTTCCAAACCGGAAACAATAAAATCCGCCTCTGTCTTCACTTGTCTTAAATCTAGATTGGAATTTTCTAATAATTCCGTTCGTGTTTGAATAAAGGATATGGAAATAGGCACTCTTGAGTCTTCACCGTTTACACGTGCAGTTGATAAAAAGGGTAAAAACTGGCTTTTTATAACTTTTATATTTTCTTCTATTGTTGTTGAGAAATCCTGGACACAGTATCGGGCCGGCCATTTTCTATCAGAAGTCAAAAATCCGGAAGAAATGAGGCTTTTCACTGATCGATGTACGGCATGAGGCAACACTCCAATTTCGTGAGCAATCTCTTTGGCGGATAAGTTATTATTCTCCATCAATACTCGGTAGATTTGCTCCTCTTGAGGCGACATTACACGCAAATGCGAATTAACCATGCGATATTTTAACATATTTTGGTTAATTTATTACTGTTAGATAGAATACAAATATCATGTTGCCAGACTCTGAACCGCCATTTATTGCAGATCGTCATTTAGAGGGCATTCTTAAATACGAAATTGCTCCGAAAGCTGACGATTTTATATACTATTATTCGGCTAAACCACATGCAAATAGTGAGCAGATGTATGTTGAAGTAATTCAACCTGCTATTTCCACTAGCGAAGCACGATGGAAGATGGATTTTAATAGACTTCCTTGGAATACTCTTCCCGCACGATCTCAGCGTATTCCCTATTTCGCTATTGATGTAGGAAATCCTCTAGACCTATCTACGAGCGAGAAAAATTATCTCAAAAGGCTGGCTTCTTTGCCGTTTTCCCGTGTAAATCTAATTAGCGTATTCAATGATAAAGAAGTGTTTCATTCCGAAATACCGGCATTAGACAGAATATTGGGTGTTAATACCATATACCCAGACACTGAATTGCAAGGATTACGTACGATATCATCTGATGATCTGAAAGACAATATAATTTGCGAAACGTTACGTTTAAAGTACAATCCTCGACAGCATACTGAAATAAACGACATTATAAATCTTTTTCGGCAGCAACAAAATGCCTCGAAAGAAATTGAGCGATTTTCTCATATCTTTGACGCTTACCATCTTTTCCATAGAGCTCCCACTGATGGTGCTTTAGTACTCGATAGCCTCATTTCATCTACAAAAACCTTCAAAAATACCATGAATGTCGATGATTTTACTCTATTATTATTGGCCAATCCGAACCAGAACAGTATAGACTATGCTGGAAAAAAGCTGCCAAGTTCTGACGCGCCAGAACTGCTTACATTACGAAAAACGTTTCCTCAATGGAGATATGTTATTCATTTTCATCACAACTCTATTACAAGAGGCGGTCAATTCCCTGATCACGTGACAAGCACAGAAATGGAATATGGAACCTTTGAAACGGGTAACAAGTTAATAGCCGAATTTAAACGAATTCAAGACAACTGGTTGATTATTAAAAATCATGGCGTAATATATTTGGGCAATACGATAGACGACTTTGAGTCATTTTTAATAAACACGCTTCACCTATAGTCTGAAAATAGTTATCGTGAACAATCGTTCACACTAGACATATTTTCTGTTACAATTATTGTATGTCACAACCTCTTGCTGAAACACTTCGGCCTACAACAGTTGATGAATATGTGGGGCAGGAACATCTATTGGGAAAAGATAAACCTATTAGACGAATGATTGAAGAGCGAAAAATCTCATCTATGATTTTCTGGGGACCCCCCGGCTGTGGAAAAACTTCGCTCGCCCGACTCATCTCAAAATCGATTGATGCCCGTTTCGTCCCTCTCTCGGCTGTCACCTCGGGAGTGGCAGATATCAAAGAGGTGGTCAAACAGGCCAGGGAAGGGAAGGATTTTTTCAAACAGGATACGCTTCTCTTTATTGACGAGATCCATCGGTTTAACAAAGCCCAGCAGGATGCACTCCTCCCCCACGTCGAGGATGGAACCCTTATATTGATCGGCGCGACGACAGAGAACCCCGGGTTTGAGGTAAATGCCCCGCTACTGTCCCGTGCTCACGTCTATCGCCTTCAGACGTTGTCGAGTGCAGAACTGAAACAGGTCGCTGAACGAGCTATCGCAGAATATCCGCAGCACAGTTTTAAGAAAGACGCGATAGAATTCATCGTCGGTAACGCAAACGGAGACGGTCGCTCAGTGATAAATGCCATTGAGTTGGCTGCATCCCTCCATAAAGTTATCACGCTCAAGGTGGCTGAGACCGCCCTTCAGCAAAAAGCAGTCTACTATGACAAAAAAGGCGACAATCATTTTGACACCATTTCAGCATTTATTAAAAGTATGAGAGGAAATCAACCTGATGCTACACTTCATTATCTTGCTCGAATGATCAAGGCCGGAGAAGATCCTGTGTTTATTGCCCGACGTATGGTGATTTTTGCTTCGGAAGATATTACAAACGCACAGCCGACAGCTCTTGTTGTCGCTACTGCCTGCATGCAGGCAGTACATATGATTGGGATGCCCGAGGCTCAGATCATATTAGCCCAAGCGGTCACTTACCTGGCTACGGCCAGAAAATCGATAGCTTCATATACTGCCTTGCAGAAAGCGCTTGCCGATGTAGAAAATATGCCACTTGCCCCCATTCCACTCCACCTGAGAAATCCGAGTAATAAGGTTATGAAGCAGGAAGGCTACGGTAAGGGACACGAACGATATCCGTGGCAGGTCGAGCGCCAGACAGGTAAAAAGATCGAGCAGGAGTATATGCCGGAGAACCTGGTGGGGAAAAAATACTACGAGGAAGACTGGAAATGAGACTGACAGTAAAAACGTCAAACGTGATTATACCTGGCTGAAGTTAAGACGTAACTCCGGTCGAACGATAAAAGATGACAATCATCTGCCAAACCTATCAGGGAATAGTGTTCGTAGAGATGGCGCATTTTGATCCCGTTCCGAGATAACCATCTGTTCCTTTGGAACAGGCCACTCGATCTTCACATCCGGATCAAACAAAGAGAATTCTTTGTCTTTTGTCACATCCCTATCCTTGTAGAGAGCGTCCACAAAGTACAGATAATCAACAGGGTCATCCACCACACAGACTGAGTTCGCTATTCCCTTCGAGATAAAAATTGCTCCTTTGAGCCCGTTTTCTCCGAGTTGAATATACTCCACTTTTCCGAATGTCTCTGAGTCGGGGCGAATATCAACGAACGCACTATAAATGGTACCTTGGGTTACAGTGATAAGCTTATTCCAGTACTCAGCATGCATTCCACGCACCACTTTTTTGTAAGAACGGGCATGATTAATCTGCTTTATTTCAAATTCAAAATCGAGAACGGCATTCAACTCAGGAGTATGTCCTACTTCCCGGAAGAAACCTCGTTCATCGTCGCACACCTTGTTTTCCAAAAAAAAGAGGCCCGGGATGCCCGTCTTGTAAATATGTTCTGTAATCTTGTTTTCGGATATGGGTTGAAAAAGCGTGGTAGACATAACGGAAATAATATCACTTTTATTTCCGTTTTTTCAACGCCAACTCACCTTAGTAGTTCAAATCTGTAAAGTAGGGCTCTGTATACACGGGATTCATAAAGTCGTACCGGCTCCTCATGTTCTGTATCATTTCTCTGGCTGAATATGGATTGGTTGAGATCGAATCTGAGTACGAGTAGTTGTCTCCTGGATTATTGCTGTCGTAGGCGTAGTTGTAGTTGTAATAGTATGTTGTCGTATTACCCTGATCACGATCTATCTGTTCAGGAGGATTCTGGGATGTTTCATATGTCTGAAATCTATACGATCGTTCTACCGGGTAGTTGCTTCCATTATCGTTATAGGATTTGTAGCCAGTTGATCGATTACTCTGACTATACTGATCCTGCTGATAATACGATTGGTTGTTTTGTGAGCGTTGCTGCACAGAAACCGTATTATCGGTCTGCGTGGTTTCTGCATTCACTCCTCCACTTGACCCAGCGAAAACTACTAACGCCACTCCGAAAAGTAATGAATATAGTAAGTTTTTCATATACCCCTATCATATTTTTTCCGTATTAAAAACAGGTAAGAAGAAGGCGAGAAATGAGTAGAACTGGAGTGTGCTACCACCAGGATTCGAACCTGGGACCCCTCGCTTATGAAACGAATGCTCTACCGCTGAGCTATGGTAGCTATTAACTTGATAATTATACTATAATGTTACCAATTCGTATATGATAAACTCATCGTTCACGCTTTCAGTCATCATCGTCTCCTACAACACCGCTCAGGTCACGGAAGATTGTCTGAAATCGGTATACCAATCGTTACCGGACACCTCCATCTACGAGATCATCGTCATCGATAACGCCTCCACTGACCAATCACTTGATATGCTGAGGAGCTTTAAAAAGAGATACACTAACTTTGTTCTTGTTGAAAATAAAGAGAACATCGGATTCGGCAAAGCTAATAATCAGGGAGTAAAAATTGCACGAGGAAAGTATATTTTGCTCCTCAACTCAGACACATTGATTCTCCACAATGCCGTGATCAAACTGCTTGAGTTTTACCAAAAAAACGAGGAGCATGTTCATTTCCTAGCGCCTAAACTTCGTAACAAAGACCTTTCTCCCCAACCCTCCTGCGGCCCCTTTTATACGCCCGCTATTGTTTTTGGTGCCTTGTTTCTTAAAGGTGATTACTGGGGTCTTACCCGAGAGTCACCTACAAAATTCAGGCGCGTCGACTGGGTTTCTGGAGCTTGTATTCTCACCACGAGAAAACACTACAGTAAGGTAGGAGGATTCGATGAACAGATTTTCATGTATATGGAGGAAATTGACCTTCTTTATCGGGCTAAAAAAATGGGGCTGGACACGTATATATATCCCGAAGCTCAGATAATCCACCTCGGCTCTGCTTCAAGCAATGGAAAGAGTTATCCTATCATTCAAGTTTATAAAGGATTTATTTATTTTTACAAAAAACACTACCCGCCCCTCTCTATGTTTTTATTAAAGGTTATGTTACAATTTAAAGCATTATCCGCAATTGCGATAGGTAGAATCCTTCGTAATGCGTACCTAATCAACACGTATGAAAAAGCTTATCGCATCGCTCAAATGGATTGACAATAATCTTCTAAAAATTCTTGTCATCGGGTCAATCTTCATTATCCCGCTCTACCCAAAAAAACCATTTATGCCGATTGAGTACACATACATTTCAATCCGCTTGGAAGATTTCTATGTGGTTCTCATGTCACTTGTATTTTTTATACAACTTTTGAGGAAAAAGATCGAGCTAAATAAGCGGTTCTTTATTCTTTTTATGCTCTTTTGGATGGCTATCGGAGCCTCACTATTAATGGGATATTTCGTTCATAAAACAATTCCTCACTTCAATATCGGTCTGCTTCATTCCGGACGTCGTGTTGAGTATATGATTCTCTTCTTTATCGCAGCAGTCTCGATTCGCACAAAAAAAGACTTCTATCAAATAATTAGTATGCTTCCCATCGTTATAACACTCGCCTGTCTCTATGGCATTGGCCAAAAATTCCTTGGATTTCCAGCATGGCAGACGATGAATCCGGCCTTTGCACGTGGAATGACTCTCTACCTCACCCCGGAGGCAAGAGTTTCATCGACCTTCGCCGGGCATTATGACTTTGCCGCTTATCTGGTACTTACCATGCCTATCATACTCGGCTTGTATTTCTGGAAAAGAAAACTCGCCTATTTCCTGATCTTTATCCTATCTCTCTTCCTGCTTGTACTGACTGCCTCGCGAATCTCCTATATTGCGTACATTATCTCTATCTTCAGCCTTCTCATCTTTTTAAAGAAACCGAAGCAGTTCCTGATTGTACTTGTCTTCACCATCGCAATGACTGCATTTTCGAGCAATCTCACCTCACGATTTCTCAAAACATTTCAGGTAAAACAGATCTTTATCAATGATCAGACCGGCAATGCAATCGTGCCTCAGAAGATTTCGTCGAAAGATCTGCCAGCTGGCTCATTCTATGTCGAAATAAAAAAGAATGGTACCGATGCAGCAACACAACAGAATGCAGATTACCTCAAAAACAAGATTCTCTCAGATGTGAGAGAAGAAGCATCCCGTTCGGGAAAGACGCTGACCAGCTCAGAAGAAGCACAGATGGTGGCCACATTGTCGGCAAATTTAAAGCCGATAAATACTGTTGTCTCTGATATATCTTTCGCAACACGACTTCAGATAGAGTGGCCGCGGGCAGTAAACTCATTTATGAAAGATCCTCTGTTTGGAACCGGCCCCTCCTCCATCACTGAATCGACCGACAATGATTTCTTACGATGGATCGGCGAGTTCGGCGCTATCGGCACCGGAATATTTCTATTCATCATCTTTAGCATTGCAAAGTTTATTTTTTCCAAAATGAAAACGCTTGAAAAAATTGAGCGCCCGCTCTATTGGGGCTTCCTTTTCGGCATTGCTGCACTCCTTATCAATGCTGCATACATTGATGTATTCGAGGCATCAAAAGTAGCCTATACATTCTGGACTATCTGTGGTCTATTTATCGGTTCATTCCTCATCGAAGAGCAAAAGACGGTAAAAATATGAAAAGCGAGACATCTTTAAAAACCCACATATTCAGTAAGCAAGATGGTTTGTTATTGGGAAT
>JAAXWV010000248.1 GCA_013334845.1 Candidatus Roizmanbacteria bacterium
AATCAATTGGTTGGCCTGTAAGTGTGAATTTGAAATTGTCTTATACAGAAAGAAACTTTCTGCTTTTCCTGAATTAGGCAGATCATTCTAAACATTTTTATGTTGTCATAGGGAACTCTGAAAATACATGGCAAAGAAAAATATATTAACAATTGGCTTCTCATTAGCTGATGAGGATTCCGAGTACAGCGAGTTCGACACGGATATTTCTCTTTTAGACTGGGATATAGTTCTTTTTAAACCTGATATAAGAGAATACATCTATAGGCGTGAGAGCACGTTTGAAGGGGATCCGTGTTTATCAGATAACGATTCATTTAAGCTTAAAGCGCAGTCAGAACACTGGCGTAGAGAAATTAAGTCTGCCGTTGAGCACGGGAAGTTAGTAATTGTATTTCTAAGCGATCTTGAAAAGGTGAGCATTGCTACAGGCAAAAAAGAATATTCAGGAACTGGGCGAAACCAAAAAGTCACAAGAATTGTAACCAACTATGATAATTATCAGGCTATCCCTTTAGAGCTAAAAGCCCTTAATACTAAGGGAAAAGAAATAAAGCTTTCTGCGAAAAACTCTGAAGCAGTGGCTTCGTACTGGCATGAGTTTTCTGAAATGTCATCTTACAAAGTCATAATCAATGGAGAATATCCGCCGTGCTTATTGACTAAGCACGGCGACAAGCCTGTTGGAATAATAGTCAAATCAAAGAACTCTAATGGGGCGATAATATGCTTGCCGGACATAGACTTTTATCCAGAATCCTTCATTGTTGGTGACGAAGATGACGAAAATGAAGGCGAGTGGACTATTGAAGCTAAGCAGTTCGCCGCAAACTTTATCCAATGTATAGTCACATTGGATAAAGCCTTAAAATCTAATGGTGAGTTAACTCCAGAACCCGATTGGGCCAAAGATGCAGTATATAAGCTCAACCAAGAAAATGTCGCGACACAAAAATTGCTAATAATAGAAAAAAGACTTGAAGAGGTACAAGCTGAGAAAGAATTTGTTATCGATCAACTGAAAAGCCTTGAGCGATTAAGGCATCTGTTATTTGAGAAAGGAAAACCGCTTGAGTATGCGATTTTAGATGCCTTGTATACCATTGGGTTTAACGTTTCCCAGTTCGATAACGGCGAGTCTGAATTTGATGCAGTATTTGAGTCAAAGGAAGGTAGGTTAATTGGGGAAGCAGAGGGCAAAGACAATAAAGTAATTAATATTGATAAATTACGTCAATTAGCTTTAAACATTCACGAAGATTTAGAGCGAGAGGAAATTAATGAGCCTGCCAAATCTGTTCTCTTTGGAAATGCTTATCGATTACTACCACTAAATGAGCGCCCCGAGCCGTTTACCCAAAAGTGTCTTTCCGCCTCTGTTACCAGCTCCACAGCGCTTGTGTTTACCCCGGACCTATTTAAAGTCGCCAAGTATCTGAAAGACAATAAAGACGCAAAGTTTGCGACTAAATGCCGTAAGGCAATATTAAATACAGTCGGCTTAGTTAAGTTTCCTGACACCCCAGAACAAGTAGAAAAAATTATTGGCATCGAAGAAAAATTTGGAACAACATAACTAGGCGTTGCACCGGACAAGCCGGTGAACGCGGCGTTATACGAAGAGGCGAAGAACACAAAATGCAAGAGCTTCAAATATGCAATTTCTGTGAGTTGTTTGGTTTCAATTCGGCAAGAAATCCAGTTGGCAGACTATTGCTTCGTATCAATTCCGACATTTATTCACCTGGTTTTGAGTTCGCATCTTGCGGAAAATACGGAGGATTTGAGGTAGCGAAGCACCTCGATGACCTCGCTCTTGTCTATTATGACGAAACGGGAGTATTGGTTCTCCATATGTTTGTGCCAGATGGTACTGGAAAGATATTGGTAAATTGCATGCCGGAGAAACAGTTGTACAGATATAGCAAATTGCAGTACTTGAAAGATGCGATGGAGAATGGACGTTTTCACGTTTTTCCCGCCCTTGAATATGTGAAACGTGAATACGATGTTGCGAGAAAAGATAATGAGGTTGTACACACGAAGGACGTACCCGCTAGCTCCGTAAAAATAACTACTAAGGATGGTACTCCTATTGTTCCGATTGGCAACGTTACTTTCTCAACTTTCTTTCTTCCCATCGATTCCTTCATATTGTGCTTCTCTTATGACTATGACGACGGGCTATATGACGAGTTCCTTGGTTCAGAAGCTTGCCTTGTGGTACAGAATGTGCAGGAATTTTCTCGAAGAATTCATAACGCTTTCGCAAAGGCAATGCCATCTTATGTTGGTATTGACGGAAGAGTAGCCTACGGTAAGCATCAAAGCAGCCTCGGGGTTCTTTTCTCAAAACCCAAACAGTTTATTTACCAACGAGAGTATAGGTTTTTATGGATTCCGGAAAACCCCACTCGCTTGCTAGAACAAAAAGTTTTGGCTGAAGGTGACTTTGATGCGATAAAGGAACTGATTCCACCTCCTATCATCATTGAAGCTGGCTCGCTTTCCGACATAACGAGCATTGTTGAAAGGACTTGATATGAAAGGGCATGCGGAGTGGTGAAGTCCATGCGGCGCTGGTGCGGTCGGTCGGGGGTATCGACGCTGGGAGTTGTTGGAAATCTGCGTCATGCTGGGGTGAAAAGAGGCTGAAGCAGATGTCGTTACTTAATTCTAAAATATCACAGAATCGGGGAGAATGCATGGAACGACGGTTCCTGTTTGGACGGCAA